>JBDUEO010000101.1:0-9090 GCA_040002335.1 Parafilimonas sp.
CCATTACAACATATTCATCATCTTTAGTAAACAATGTATATGCTTTTAATAATTGCTGTGCGGTATGAATGCGATCTGCCTTTACTGAATAATCATTCAGTATAACTTCTTTCTTATGCAATTTGGTATCGGCATCCATTGTTGCATCATTATCAATTGCTGCAAGGTCAACACCAATATCCGGAATAATAAAAAAGTTGGGGTCTTCGCCTGCCTTTGTTATTAACTGAATGCCTTTATCAGTAAGCTCTACTGAATTGTTTTTTTCATCAATATAGAAGTACAGCTCTTCATCAACTTTGCCCATTTCTTTTTGCTGATCTGCGAGATAATGATTCTCTGTCCGCTGCATTTTAACGCGAATGCCAGGCTCGCTCAGGTATTTTATAATGGCTGTATTTTTGGGTAAGCCTCTGAAAGCGCGATATAAAGCAAGGCCACCGCTTTTAGGATCATCGTCGCCTTCACTTATTTTTTTCTTTGCTTCGTTTAGAAACTGGTTAACCGCACGTTTTTGCGCTTCTGCTATTTTTTCTATACGTGGTTTTAAATCAAAAAATTGTTGTGTGGTATCATCCCTGCCAACAGGCCCGGAAATAATTAATGGCGTACGTGCATCATCTATCAACACACTATCCACTTCATCTACCATGGCATAATGATGTTTGCGCTGCACCATTTCTTCCGGCGTATGCACCATGTTATCACGCAGGTAATCAAACCCAAATTCATTATTGGTTCCGTAAGTTATATCTGCGAGGTATGCCTTACGTCTTTCTTCTGTGTTTGGCTGATGTTTATCAATACAATCCACCGCAAGGCCAAGCCATTCAAAAATAGTTCCGTTCCACTCACTATCGCGTTTTGCGAGGTAATCATTTACGGTAACTATATGTACACCTTCACCAGCTAAAGCATTTAAATATGCGGGTAATGTTGATACCAGCGTTTTACCTTCACCTGTCGCCATTTCTGCAATCTTTCCCTGGTGCAAAACCACACCACCAATTAACTGTACATCATAATGAACCATATTCCAGGTAACCAGGCTACCGGCAGCCATCCAGCTATTTTTAAAAACAGATTGCTCGCCTTTAATAGTGATGTAATCTTTCTTTACACTTAATTCGCGATCAAGTTCCGTAGCCGTTGAAATTATTTCAGTGTTTTCTTTAAAACGTTTTGCTGTTTCTTTTACTACGGCAAAAGCTTCGGGTAAAATTTCCAATAGAATTTCTTCAATTTTTTTATCCCTGTCTTTTTTTAAGGCGTCTGCTTCTTTATACAATGCATCGCGGTTTTGCATTTCCTCAACAGGAAGTGCATCAGCATCTGTTTTTTTTGCAGCAATTTCACCATCTATTTCTTTTAAATGATCTTGTATGCGTTGTTTAAACTCCTGGGTTTTACCGCGCAGTTCATCATTGCTGAATGATTGGTATTGCGTAAAGAAACCGTTGATTTTTTCTATATAGGGTTCAATTTTCTTTACGTCTTTCTCGCTTTTATTGCCACCTAAAATTTTATTTAAAAAGTTGAGCATATCCTGATATTGATATTTAGCTGATTAGATTAGATTTTTTTGAAGTTTTTTATTCTCAAAAATTATGCGTTTGTTTAATAAAGCCAATCTGGCAGAATTTAAGGGCTGCAAGTTAATACTTTGCAGCCAGTGAAAAGAGGCATACATCAAACAGTAGTATTAAAAAAAAGCAAAGAATTAAACTTAGAAATATTTAAAAACACGTGTGTATTTTTTTCAAAAAAAACTAAGCCGTAAACCTTACCTTCGCGCCCAAAAATAAGTTCCAAAAGTTTCAGCGTTCCATTGTTGCATGTTTTAAACATTGGTTTAAAAAACAGAACATTAAAACCTTTGAAACCATTAAAATAATCAAACTTAAAAGAGAATGCCAGGGCAGTTAAAAGAAGTTCGTAACCGTATTGCTTCAGTACAAAGCACGCAGCAAATTACCAAGGCTATGAAAATGGTAAGTGCAGCAAAATTGCGTAAAGCGCAGGACGCCATTATTCAAATGCGGCCTTATGCGCAAAAATTACAGGAAATGCTGAGCAATATCGTAAGCAATATTGATGGTGGTACAAGTATAAAACTTGCTGAAGAAAGGCCTGTTGAAAAAGTATTGTTTATTGTTATTACAAGCGACCGCGGGTTGGCCGGCGCTTATAATGCAAATATTATTAAACTTGCCAAACTAACGATTGCTGAAAAATATAGCAGCCAATCAGGTAAAGGCAATATTACCATTTGGGGTATTGGTAAAAAAGGGTATGAAAACTTTGCTAAAACAGGAGACAAAGTAAAGGCTGATTATAAAGATGTTTTTCTTAACCTGAAATTTGAAACAGTACAGGCGGCATCGCAGGCGGCTATGAAGGCGTTTGAAAACAAAGAATTTGATGCCGTAGAATTGGTATATAGCGAATTTAAAAACGCGGCTACTCAACGTTTTAACGTAGAGCAATTTTTACCTATTCCAAAAGTGCAGAAAAAAGAAGGTGCTAAAAAGGCAGACTTTATTTTTGAACCTGATAAAGAGGAACTGATTGCTGAACTTATGCCCAAAATATTAAATACCCAGTTATTTAAAGCCGTGCTTGATGCCAACGCCAGTGAACATGGCGCACGTATGACGGCGATGGATAAAGCCAGCGAAAACGCAAACGAATTGCTTAAATCGCTTCGTATTTCTTACAACCGTGCCCGTCAGGCAGCCATTACAACGGAACTTACAGAAATTGTAAGCGGTGCAGCAGCTTTAAAGGGATAACTTCAGCTCAAAAAATATCCGCACACACAAAGAAATGCATTAATGACTCGCAAAAACGTAAACTTGTAAGCTTTGGAACTTGGTATTATCATTCCGCATATTGAAGCATTGATTTTCGCAAGTGAAAAGCCATTAACAGCTTTAGAAATTGTTGAGTTGGTTAATAATGCGCTTGGCTTTATGGAAGAACGTATTAATCTTGACCAGGTTGAAAGTTGCATTGAAGGTATTCGCGAAAAATATAATTCAGAGTTTTATCCTTTTGAAGTAAAAGAAAGCGGTGGCGGCTGGCAGTTTCTTACCAAAAAAGATTATCATAAAACCATTGCACAATTAAATGGTGATAAATTCTTAAAACGTTTATCAACTGCTGCTATGGAAACGCTTGCTATAATTGCCTACAAACAACCAATAACCAAAGGCGAAATAGAAAGCATCCGCGGCGTAAACAGCGATTATAGTATTCAAAAATTATTAGAAAAAGAACTGATTATTATTACCGGCAGAAGCGAAAACCTGCCAGGCAAGCCGTTGATTTACGCAACTTCAAAAAGTTTTATGGATTATTTCGGTATTAATACTGCTGAAGATTTACCCAAAATAAAAGAAGTATTTGCAGAGCAAATGGTACAACCAACACTTATTAATGAAGAAGATTTTAAATCTGCTGAAGCAGACAATGAATCTAATTTGTCCATAACAGAAAGCGGCGATTTAATTGATGAAAGTAATAATGAAGCTGCTGACCTGTAATTAATTTTTACGCTTTAAGTTCACAGGTTATTTAATAATCCGCTACACATTTTCAACCAGCAACCTTTCGCACACTACATTGCTTCAGCAATTGAACTTTAGGTTAATTCACCCGTAAGTCATTATTATAATCATATTGGTATTGAATCTTTATCTATTGGTTGAAACGTTTATTTAAACTTTCTATCTTACACCGAATTTATTAAATAATTAAATAGTATAAAGCGATATCGATATATGCCTACAGAAAATAACCGATGGAAAACTTACTGGCAGGAAGAAGTGGATGCAGCTTATCTCTATAATGCCTTATCATCTAAAACAGAAAACGAAACACAGCGTTCTGCCTTTACAAAATTATCCGGCATAGAAGACAGGCATGCAGCAGCATGGAGAAAGTTGTTACAGGATAAAGGCGAAATGCTTCCGGAAGCGAAACCTTCTTTTAAAGCAATACTAATGGCAGCTACCCAAAAATATTTGGGTAGTAAATTATTGCTGAACTGGATGCAGAAGGAAGAAAGTACCGAAGTAAAATCTTATCTCAGCTTATATAAATCTTCTAATGACGGTGAAATAAAAAACCTGGCTTTAGGCCTTGCCCGCGACAGCGCATTACATGCCGGCGAATTAGGTACAATGACAAACTCTACTGCTGAACCCTGGCACCGCAGTGAATCGGGTGGTATGTTGCGCAATGTGGTGTACGGATTTAATGATGGCCTTACCGCCAACTTTGGATTGATAGCAGGTGTAATTGGCGCCGGCACACAGGCGCATATTATTTTGCTCAGTGGTCTTGCTGGTGCTTTAGCTGATGCATTGTCTATGGCATCTTCGGGTTACCTCGCAGCAAAAAGCGAAAAAGATGTGTATGAAAAAGAACGCCGCATGGAAGCAGACGAAATATTGCTGATGCCCGAACTGGAAATTGAAGAACTGGCAGCATTATATGAAAGTAAAGGCATTGACAGTAGCAAAGCTTTAAGCATGGCAAAAGAAATTATGCAAAACCCCGAAGTTGCTTTGGAAGAACAGGTACGGGACGAATTAGGTATAAGTGTTTCTGAAATAAGCCCGTTAAAAGAAGCCTGGGTTACAGGGCTTGCAACCGCCATCGGTGCTGTAATACCGGTTATACCTTTTTTGTTTACCAGTGGCAAAAAAGCCATCTGGTTATCTTTTTCATTGGCAATGCTTACTCATTTTTGTGTAGGTGCTGCCCGCAGTTTTTTTACCGGCAAAGGATTATGGAAAAGTGGGTGGGAAATGCTGATAGTTGGATTTGGCGTTGCGGGTGCAGGTTATTTTTTGGGCGACTGGCTGATGAAAATTTTGAATTGAATATTATAATTTGAACCGGGCCTGAATAAAATTAGTTTTGATAATCGCAGGTAATATAAATTCTTAATTTAATTAGCAGATGTTTTTTGCTTAGGTCGCTACTGTTTTTAACTTATCAAAGTTTCCAATCAATAATTTCGTTTGCCCATTCTTTTCTGTAAGGTGTTGTAACGCGAATATAATTATCAGTATAACCTTCCATCATTCCGTTTTTATTGTGATCTTCAAACAAAACTTTTCTTGTTTCATTTGCATGTTGTGCAGTAAAATATTGCATTTTTTGGTAAGATAAATTACGCAGTAGTTTATTGCGTTCATTGCGAACATTAACCGGAACTACAGGCTTTATGTCAAGTGCTTTTGTATTGTCTCTTTCAGAATAAGTAAATACATGCAGGTAAGAAATTTCAAGCTGATGCAAAAATTCAAACGTTTCATTAAATGCATTTTCATCTTCTGAAGGAAAGCCAACAATAACATCAACTCCGATGGCACAATGCGGCATTAATTCTTTTATAATTGAAACTTTTTCTGCATACAATTCGCTTCTGTAACGGCGGCGCATTAAACCAAGTATTTTATTACTTCCGCTTTGCATTGGAATATGAAAATGCGGCATAAACTTTTTACTCTGCGCAACAAATTCAATTATTTCATCGGTCAATAAATTTGGTTCAATAGATGAAATGCGGTAACGTTCAATACCTTCAACTTTATCTAATTCCCTTATTAAGTGATAAAAATTTTCCTCATGATATTTTATTGCTCCCTCTCCTTTGGAGAGGGTTGGGGTGAGGTCATTCTTGCCAAAATCTCCAAGATTTACGCCTGTTAACACAATTTCTTTTACACCTTTTCCTGCAAGTGTTTTCGCATTTATCAGCACGTTTTCAATCGTATCACTTCTGCTTTTGCCACGCGCTAAAGGAATGGTGCAAAACGAACAATTGTAATCGCAGCCATCCTGCACTTTTAAAAAAGTTCTTGTTCTTTCATGCAGCGAATAAGATGCATTAAAACCTGAAATATCTTCTGCATCGCAACTGCAAATTTTAGTCGCATCATTTTTATGAAGCTCTTTTAAATGTTGTGTAATGTTGAATTTTTCTGCAGCGCCAAGCACCAAATCAACGCCGGGAATTTCAGCAATTTCTTTTGGTTTTAACTGCGCATAACAACCGGTAATCACCACTAAACTTTCAGGAGATTTTCTTTGAATTCTACGCACCAACTGGCGGCATTCTTTATCTGCATTATCAGTAACAGAACAGGTGTTGATAACATATACATCCGCTTCATCGGTAAAATCTTTTTTTTCAAAACCATCGTTCTCCAATAATCTTGAAAGCGTTGATGTTTCTGAGAAATTCAACTTGCAACCCAATGTGTGAAATGCCACCGAACGCCGCTTTTGCATAGCGGGCAAAGATAAGCGCTTTCATTGTTGGCGGGCAACATGTAATAAAGCAGCCGTATGCAGATGAGACTAAAAGAACAAAAGTGATTTCAACACATCGCCCGCTTGAGGCGAGGTGATGCTGGACATAAAAGCGAATATTAATGGCAACAATTGGAACGGCGAACCTGAAAACCTAAGTTTGTATTGGCGCAACAACAATTGAAAAGGCGAAGGCTAATTATTTGAAAATCAATTTTTATTTTCTATTGTGAATGTAAAAGGAGTGCCATATATTTATGGGTTAGCGGTTATTGTAAATCGACACCCTTCAAATTATGAAATTCGGTAAAACAATTAAAATATTCCTGATTGACGGCGACCCGAATGGGCGGATGAGTTGCGAACTTTCCAATTGGTCAGGAAAAGCATATAAAATTCCAAGAATTAAAATTAAAGATTGTACAGACAGAGACGATTTAACAAGCACAGGAGTTTATTTACTTTTTGGAAAAGATGATGAAGGAAAAGACCAAGTTTATATTGGCGAAGCTGAATCAATTTTAAAGCGGCTAAACCAACAATTGACACAAAAAGAATTTTGGAATGAAGCAATTGTATTTATAAGCAAGGATGAAAATTTAAATAAAGCCCATATTAAATATTTGGAAAATAGGCTTCATGACATTGCGAAATTTGCCAACCGTTATATAGTTGATAATTCAGTCATTCCGACTCAATCAACTATTTCAGAATCAGACAGAGCAGAAATGGAAGAATTTATTGACAATATCAAAATGCTTGTAAATACTTTAGGTCACAAAGTTTTTGACGAGAAAAGGGAGTTTAAACCAAAACAAAAGCAAGAAATCTTTTTTATCAAATCAGTTCGTAATGCTGATGGCCAAGGAGAACCTTCGTCAGATGGATTTGTTGTTTTCAAAGGTTCGAAAGCTGCTGCAACTTTTGTAAATTCGATGACACCCAATTTTATTAAACTGCGGCAAAAATTAATTGACGACGGTGTTTTAATAAACAAAATCGAATATTTTGAGTTTGCAGACGATTATATTTTTAGTAGTCCTTCAACAGCGGCCGTTATGATAATGGGACGAAATGCCAACGGCTTAACAGAGTGGAAAAACAAAGACGGTAAAACACTTAAAGACTTTGAAACAAATTAGAGAAAAACAAACCGCTAACAAAAATATTGCTGCAAGTGTGGCTTAAAAATCAAACTTCAGCTAAATACACAATCAGCAGTTGTTTGGGCTTGACGTTATTAATTTTGCTTTTAGTTGTTATCTTCATCAAAAGTTTTTCAATCATCATTTGTTCCGGGCTTGACATTCAATGAATATCACACCTGCAGCAATACTGGTTCGTTAGTTTCAATTTAATTTGACTCCAAGCAATTTTTATTTTATGGAATTTTTTCAATATTGCATCTCATTGCAAAACTGCAATGATGAAAAGCTCTTCAATTTTAAATAAACTTAGCTCTTGCTTAGTTGCGGCATTAACAACAATTGCTTTGCTACTTGTTCTTGGTAATAGCGGTACACTCACCTGGTTTCCTCCCTTACTTGTATTTTCCCTCTCCGGACTTTGCTTTATTGCCGCACTTATTTATCCTTTCATTTGGCACTACCAGGAAAGAAAACAAAAAATAAGCTCTTATAAAATTTATAGCTTTTTAAATACATTAATTAGGTATACTATAGCTTTTAACCTGGCAAGCTTTGGATGGAAAAAGATTTTGGGACTTCAGTTTATAGTTCCTCCATCAATTGCTGACAAGCCGATGAATCAACAATCCGGCGAATGGCTAACCTGGTTTTACTTTGGATATTCTCAAACTTTCGGGCTTATAATTGCTTTGATTCAGATTGCTGGTTCATACTTTCTATTATTTCGTAAAACTCTTTTGATAGCAGCTATTACTTTATTCGCATTTATGCTAAACCTGACTTTAATCAATTTCTTTTATCAAATGAATCCTGGTGCGCTAACTCAATCAGTTTTGTTGACAATGGGTTTAGTTTATCTTATTCTGTTGGATTATAAAAGGTTAAAAATTTTCTTTCTGAACACATTACCAAATATTCCGGCTCTAACTATAAAAAGCTCTACGACTAAAAATTTAATACGACTTTCAGCTATAGTATTATCATTGCTTTTCACATTATATTTAAAAAGTGTTATCACCTAAATTCAAAGAACTACAGCCAAACAGTGGGTTTGCTGATATGAAAGCAGAAGTACAAATTCTCATCTTTCTGTTTGCTGTCAGCAGCGGTTTTGGCAGACGCTTTTCAATTGGTGTTAGTGCTTATCTTCATCATTATTAATTTTATTGGGCTGCAGTTCCGGGCTGGACAAGCATTGAATTTCAGTATAGCAGTAAACCCTAAGGTTGTACGCAACCCTAACGTGTATCTCACTAATCATAAGCATTTGGACAGGATAACTTCTACAACTACCTTAGCACCTAATGAAATTCCTGACAATCATATTTGCTTTATATGTGCTCACACTTTCTTGTGTGCCTTGCATGTGTGATAATCTGACAAAAAGCAACACCGGGCAAACAAACAACAACCCAACAAAGGAAAAAAGCCACGACGACAACTGCACACCATTTTGCAGTTGTACCTGCTGCCCTGCACCTGCTTACTTTCATATTAAGACAGACTATATCTCAATCAAACCAATAGCGTTTACAAGCCTTAAACAGTTTGCGTCGGTTGAAGATTATTCCTCTTACAATTGCCACAACATTTGGCAACCTCCCAAATTAAGTTG
>JBDUEO010000102.1:0-9079 GCA_040002335.1 Parafilimonas sp.
GTGATGCTTTCATGATCTTCCAGTAATTCTTTTATAAAACCCATACTGTCATTTTTTTCACGTGTTTCTTCCGTTAAATGTGTTAGCTCCAAAAATTGTTTTAAGGTTGCCGGTGCATAATGGCCTAATGTTCTTATTCTTTCTGCAACTTCATCCACAATCTCTTCTAATTGTCCGTATTGCGCTTCAAAAAATAAGTGCATGGAATGAAAATCCGGGCCTTCAATATTCCAATGCGCATTTCTTGTTTTTGTATATAACACAAATTCATCAGCTAAAACACCGTTTAAAACACCGGCTACTTTACTTAAATTTTCAGGAGAAATTCCAATACTCAGTTTCATATTTTTTTGTTTTAAAATTTTTGTGTGCAATGAACTAAGGTAGCACAGGAAGTTTAAAAAATCACTGTCTCACTTTTACCGAAATAGGATAAGCTTTTGATCTGAAGTCTATCATCGGATCTGCAGGCTCAATTCCATCAGGAACATTGTTTGGAATAAAGAATAATTGTTTATCTGCCGCCACTGAATTATCAGCAAGTTTTGTTATCGTAATCGTTCCTAAAAAAACTTTTTTTCTTGTGCCTGGCCACGCAATAGAAGGATCATCAATTATATCACCATCTTCTGCAAGTTGTGCGTACATTTTAAATACAACAGGTTTTGATGCCACACGTTTTTGAATTTCATTTATTAAATAATTTGCATCTTCTTTTTGATACGCGTCTTGTGAAAGCAATTTTTCTTCTTCAGGTACCACTTGATATCTTATAAAATGAGAAGCGCCTTTACTATTCGTAAACTTAAAAGCATTCACACCAAAATAATTTATGGTGGCATAACTCGCCGGTAATTTTTGCGTAGTTAAAAATGTTTTTGCAATTGGATGTGTTGCGAAAAAACTATCAAGTGCTGTTGGCTTTGCAGCGCCTTCGCCGCTGCGCGAAATAGAAAGTAACAGATCGCGAAAGTCATCTGAATTTTTTGCTGGAAACCCATCAAAACTATGACCAACAATATCTGTTGTTGAACCATCATTCATAATAAACTTAATAGAAAAACCTCTCGGGTTGGCAGCGCCTGCATTGTCAGCAATATCGGGAATGCCTGTAAAATCAGAGAAGCGAACAATTACTTTGCTTGATTGTTTCTGCAAATGTTTTGCTGTGGTAATTGTGGCGGCATCTTTCGAAGGTGTAAACGTTCCTTCAAAAATAATTCCTTTTGCATGAACGGCTCTTGAATGATTGTCTCCAAAAGCAGTATGCAACGCATCAACCAAATCTTTTGGGCTTGATTTTAAAGTATCCTGCTGCGCATTAGCAGTGTTATAATTTGCCGTGATAAAGGCAGCTACGGCTATAAACATTTTTACAAATTGAATTGATTTCATAATATGTTTTTTATAAAGCAAAGTTGAGTTTGGATGAAGATGAAGTCAATGGAAAAACTACCGATTCAGTTGTAGAAATTATGGATAGCTACGCTTGCTTTGCAGGCTCAGGTTTGATAACCATTCTCAATGATTGGTCTTTGGTAAAATAAGCGATTGCCCAATTGTATAAAGTCTTCCATTTATTATCATACGCAATTAATGATATTAAATGAATGAATAACCATAGTAGTAATGCAGGAAATCCGTTTACATGTAATTTCGGTTTCGTTAGATCAACAACAGCTCTGTTTTTGCCGATGATCGCCATTACACCTTTATCGTTGTATTTAAAAGGTTGCAGGGATTTACCTTCAGCAATATTTTTAAAAATTTTTGCCAGGTGCCTGCCTTGCTGAATTGCAGGCTGTGCCAATTGCGGATGACCATTTGGAAAAGCTGCATCTGTTTTTTGTAAACATGCATCACCAACAGCAAATACATCTTCAAAACCAATAACTCTATTGTATGCATCAGTTATCAATCGCTTGCCTTGCCCATAACTTTCTGCAGGTATTCCATCAATTAAATTCCCTGTTACACCTGCAGCCCAAATAAGATTTTTTGTTTTAATGATTGCACTGTTAGAAAGTTTTACTTCATCATCTCCAAAACTTGTGATAAACGTATTTAATATAATTTTTACACCAAGTTTTTCTAATCTTTTTGCAGCATCATTTTGCGATTGCAAACTCATTGCATTTAATAACGCTTTTGAACCATCAACAATGTAAATGTCGCCGGTTATGTTATTCAGTTCCGGGTAATCTTTATGTATGATGTTTCTTTTCATTTCACCCAACATACCTGAAACTTCTACACCTGTTGGTCCGCCGCCGGCAATAACAACGGTAAGGAGTTTGTTTCTTTCAGCTTCATTATTTGTTCTGCATGCTGCTTCAAGCGATTGCAACAAAGTGTTTCGCATATTTAATGCATCGCTTAATGTTTTTAAAGCAATAGCATTTGCTTTAATAATTTCATCGCCAAAAAAATTAGATACAGAACCTGATGCTATTACTAAATAATCATATTTTAAAGCTGCATTGTTTAAATAACAGGTATGTTCTTCAGTAGAAATTTTAATCAGCTCACCAAAATGAAAATGCAGATTCTTTTTATTCCTGAAAAATTTTCTAAATGGATAACTAATGTTTGATGGTTCTAAAAAACCAGTTGCAACCTGGTAAACAAGCGGTGTAAAATGGTTGTAGTTGTTTTTATCAACCAATGTTATATTATAGTATTTGTTATTGGCGAGATGCTTAACAAAATTTAACCCCGCAAAACCTCCGCCGATTACAACAATATGCTTCTTTGTATGATTAACTGTTTTCATCATTGTTTAGTGTCTTTCTTAAGTTTAATTTATATAAAAAAGATTGAAGCACATAAAAGAAACAAAAGCCCGGCAGCAGAAATTCAACTGCTATATGAATGGTGATGACAATTTTATTCATACATTAAATTTGTTTAGCTGCTTCAATAATTAATGCAGCCACTTCTTCCGGATGCGAAATCATTGACGCGTGGCTTGCAGGCAGGTGTATGATTTTTTTTGCGTTCATTCTTTCTGCCATAAATTTTTCAAGTTCCGGCGCTATCATTTTATCATCATCCGATACCTGGTAATAACATGGTAAATTTTTCCAGGCTGCCGTTGTTATTTTATCTGAGAAGCATCGCATGGCAATTGGTTTTTGTACAGCAGCCATTACGATTGCTTCATCGTTTGTAGCATCTGCACAAAACGCAGCATGAAATTTTTCTTTATCAATCCAAAGCCTCTCATATTTGTCAGGATAAACTGCAGCATTGCCCGGCGCTTGTTTTGAATGTTGCGAAAGCTCGATTAAATTTTCACCTGCGTCCGGCGCAAATGCAGCGATATATACCAGCGCTTTTACGGTTGCACAATAATGTGCAGTTTCCGTAATAACAGCGCCGCCATAAGAATGTCCAACCAATACTGTTTTTCCTTGCTGTGCTTCAACAAGCCTGCGTGTTGTTTCAACATCATCCTGCAATGATGTAAGCGAATGTTGCGTGGCAACAACATTATAATCTTCACTCAAAATATGTATTATTTTACTCCAGCTTGATGCGTCTGCCCATGCGCCATGCACAAGTACGATGTTTATTTTATTTGTCATGATACTTTAATTATGCGCTATAATTTTTATCTCTATTAACTGTCCGGGCAACGATAATCTTTTCACTTCTATCAGTGTACTTGGCACAAGCATTGGATCAGGATAACATTCTTTACCAATAGTTTTTCTTGCTTCAAATGCTGCATCCAGGTCTGTTACATACACCACTTCTTCCATTACATTATCCATCGTCATACCAAAACCTTTCAACAGTTTTTTAATGTTTGCATAAGCTTGCTTCATTTGTGCTTTCATTCCATCAGCAAGCTTTCCTTTTTCATCATGCCCAACCTGGCCAGCCAGCCAAACTTTATTGCCATACTTTAATGCTTGTGCATAACCATATTCTTTTTCCCATGGCATGCCAAGGCTTTGTGTTTCTTTTTTATCTTGTTTCATGTGTATTATTTTTTGAGTTTTATATTTTATTTCCAAAATTTACGAAGCTTCGTTACAATCACATTTTGATGATTGCTGTTTCTTTCAAACAAGATGCCTTTTACAGCATTTGCAAAACATTCAATGGCATAAACAATTGTTTCTTCTTTGTTTGATTGTTCGCTTTCAAAGCTGTGCACTTCTATCACATCAAACTGGTCGCTGTTAAAAAAGCATTTCATTTGTGCGCAGAATAAACGGCTCCCAAGCAAACTAAAATCTGAAGTAAAACCGCGATCCTGCAAATCAATAATGGTATCTACTATCATGGTATAATAATTTGTGTTGAACATGAGTTTATGTAAAGCAATCTGAAATCTAATTATTGAACATATCAGTTATTTGCAATCTGCAAAAGCAATTGCGATGTAGCATCTGCATTAGTAATAAACGGGCAATGACCTGTGTTAAGTGAATATTCTTTGGTAATGTTTGCCGCCGCAGCCATACGGTTTTGCAAATCAATTCCCACTGCATTATCAAGCGCAGTATGTATATAATATTTATCAACGCTGCCAAAATTTGCAGCCGTTATTGTTACAGCATTTCCAAAAGGAATGGCAGGCTCAGGTTTAAAATTATCAAGTACTAATTGTTGTTGCGCGGCAGTTCCATCTTCGCAAAATATAGTGGTGATGCTGTCTTTAATAATATCTAAAGTAAGTCCGCCATCAGCAGGTATTAAAGCAGGCCCGAGCAACGACTGCGCATCCATATTCGCAAGGTCAAGCAATGATTGTCCATTGGCTGGAAGAAAGGCACCTATATAAATAAGTTTATCAATTTTGTTTGGAATAGCTTCTGCTGTTTCTGTAATAACAACACCACCCATGCTGTGGCCAACCAATATTACTTTGCCATCAATTTTATTAATCGCATCAACCACTTTATCACGATAAATATCCATAGTAACATTCGCCGGCGATGTAGTATCATCTCCATGAGCGGGCAATTCAACAACAACAACTTTATAGCCTGCTGCTACAAGCTTTGCTTCAACATCGTTCCATACAAACGGTGCCTGCCATGCACCATGAATAAGCACAAATGTATTTTTAGGTTCTGCCGGGTTTGTAACATAATCATCAGTACAACCGGTAATAAAAATAAACGCGAGAAAAAAAACAAGGCTGCAGGTAATTAGCTTTTTCATTGTATAATTTTAAATTGATTGTTCAGTAACTAATAATTCTTCTTTTGATTTTTTATTTGTAACCACAGATCTTAACAGTTGTATTTCTGCCTGGAATTTCACTTCATCACTTACCACTACATTCCCTGTTTCAGTAACATGATTCCAGGTTAAGCCAAAATCTTTCCTGCTTATACTTCCATATACACTGAAGCCTGCTTTAGCCTGACCATATGCATCCGTTGCAATGCCACCAAAATCAACATGCATACTAATAGATTTTGTTGTTGCTTTTAAAGTGAGATTGCCCAGCAGTTCATTGTTTTTAAATTCAGTTGCAGTGAATCTTATGGTCGGATATTTTGCCACATTAAAAAAATCTGGTGACTTCAAATGAATATCGCGTTGTTCGTTATTTGTACTGACAGAGTTTACATCAGCTTCAAAAGCAATGTTTAAAAATTTTGTAAAGTCTTCGCCTTCTGTTTCCGCCTCAACCGTAAATTTTTTAAAGTAACCGGTTACCGTTGTTATCATCAGGTGCTTTACTTTAAACATCAGCTCGCTGTGATGTGCATCAAGTGCCCATTCAATAAGTTCCATAGTAATAAATTGAGTGTTTAAAAAATTTATAAGAATGTTTATTATTAATCAGCAATCTTCAACAACAGTTTAGTTACTTCTTTTGGTTGAGATATAAATGGGCAATGGCTGCTGTTAAGCGAATACACATTTGTAATGTTTGCTGCTTTTATCATCTGGTTTTGAAGATCCATTCCTACTGCATGATCCTGTGTTGTATGAATATAATATTTATCAACGCTGCCAAAGTTTGCATCGCTTACATGCACTTTATTGGTGAAAGGAATTGCAGGTTCTGCACGATAATTTTTCATTACCAATTGCTGTTCATCTTTTGTTGCATCCTGGCAAAAAATATTAATAAGGTTTTCCTTTTTTACATCAAGCGTTAACTGGTCCTGCGACGGAACAATTGATGCGCCCAGCAATGATTGTTTATCCATCATAGAAAGCTCCATCAGCGATTGATTATCTGCCGGAACAAATGCACCTATAAAAACAAGCTTCTCAATTTTAGATGGAATTTTTTCGGCCACCGCAGATACAACCATCCCACCCATACTGTGTCCAACTAAAATTACTTTGCCATCAACATTATTAATAGCATCAACAACTTTGTCGCGGTACACATCCATCGAAAGTTGCGCCGGTGAAGTTTGGTCATTGCCATGACCGGGTAGTTCAACTACAATTACTTTTTCTCCTTTTGCTTCTAATTGTTGTTGCACGGTTTGCCATGCATACGGCGCCTGCCATGCACCATGTACTAATACAAAAGTTTTCGTTACGGCTTCATTATTTGTTCTGTTTCTGTAAGATGATAATCCAATTGTAGCAGCAGCTAACAGTAGTAAACCGGTTGTGAATGTTTTCATGATTTTTTATTTTTTGCCTGTAAGGCGTTATAAATTTTTAATAACACAAAATTGCATTTTGAAAAACGCAGAGTCAATGGGCAGATTATAGGTTTCGCTGTAGAAAATATGGTTTATAAATTTTTATTTAATTAAAATAGAAAGCATGAAAATGTTGTATGCATAAAAAAAACTGCTTCGAAATGAAACAGTTTTTTCAATAATTAATAAGAAATTTTAGTTAGTATTCAGTTCGGCTGAAATTTTTTTGCATAAACCGATGTGCTCTGTAAAAGCAAATAATGCAAGGCTTGCAACGTGTAATGTTTCCTTTTCATTTCCTAATAGTTTTTCATCAACACCATCAATATAATTTTTAGCAAGGTCGCGCAGGAATTCATGGTTAGATAATTCAGCCGCCATGTATTCTTTATCAAATTCTTTTCCGCCAAGGCTTCTTAATTTTTCTACAAAAGCTTCAGCATCTTTGCTCATTGGCAGAGCAGTTGTTTCCAAATCTTCCAGTACATTAATTACTGTTGTTGCTTCCATCAATTCCCAGCCGGCAAATTGTTTTACATCTTTTTGAGTAGTTTTTTCAATGGCTATTTCACTTGCCATTTTTGAAAGTTGTGCACGTGGCATAACGCCATCCCTAAATTCTTTTTCGGTTACAGCTACTACTGTAGTTGCGTTTTGTTGTGTGTTCATAATTTAAATTTTAAAGAATTGTGATTATTATATACACAAAATTCAAAGCTGAATCGTTAGAAGTCAATAGATGGTTTATAGATATACTTGCATAAATTATCGCTATGCAGAAATTTTAGTTTGAAATAAAAAACAAGAAATAATTTGCGCATCTTAAAGAGTTTATCAAAACACTAATCAAAAGAAATAATAAAAAAATTATGAGCGCGGCAGGTTTTATTAAATACAGAACCGGATAACCTATTGATGGTTGAAGACTGATGTATTAATTATCGTTTTTATTGTGCAGTGTATCGAAATGCCTGTTCCAGCTCTTTTTTAACCGGGTTTTTTACTGAAATTGAAAACATGGACAGGAGAAGATTAAATATAAGACAGCTTCAGCTATTGAGTTTATGAAAAAAATTGCATACATACTTTTTCTGCTTACAATTTCGGTACAATGCATTGCCCAAAATGTATTGCCTGACTTAAAAGAATTATTACTTCAATATAAAAATGCATCTTCAGATTCTAACAGAATAAATGCGTGCCTTCAATTAAGCAGCTATTATCTTTTTAAAGAAGACCGGCATTTAGCTGATGCAGACAGCGCTTTTGTTTTTTTAAAACAGGCGCAGCAATCATATACCCGGTTAAATGTTGAAAGCCTGCAATATGCAACTACCGGTCTGCTTGGAAATTATTATATAATAAAAGGAAATATTACACAGGGAAAGATGCTTTGCCAAAAGTCGCTTACTTATTATCATACAAATAAAAATTATTTTCAGGAAGCCATTAACTGGGATCATTTTGGAAAAAGTTTTCCTGATACAAATGCCTATTACATTCAGGAAAAACTGAATTGTTTTCAACACGCGCAATCTCTCTTTATTCAATTGCATCAACAACTGCAGGCATCTGAAATGTTACAACAAATTGCTGTATGCCACACCAAACAAAATAAACTGAATATGGCTGAAAATGAAATGTTGCAGGTTTTAAAAACATATAAAGCTTTACACTCACCTAAATTATTAACGGCGTATAATGCACTGGCAGAAATAAGCGAATCTGAAACTGATTTGCACAAAGAACTTTTGTACCGGCTGGACATTATTAAAACAATGGAAGCCACCTCTGACACGGCGCAGGCAGATTATTATTATGCAAAACTCGCGTTGGTTTATGCTGATCTCGATATGTATGCTGAAAGCCTTAATTATATTTTGAAAGCGCTTGATATTTTGAAGAAAAGAAAACAGTACGATGATTATTATGGCGATTTAAGTTTGGCGATTTACGATTTTATTACAGAAGGCAAACCTAAACCCGCGCTTGAGTATTTATTCAAAACAGTAAAAGAAGTGCCGCCACAGAATCTTGCGCATAAAGTTGATTTAAGTGAAGCATTTGGTAATTGTTATGCAGCGATGAAACAGTATGCAAAAGCAGAACAATATTATCTTGAAATGATGCGGGTATTTGCTGTTACTAAAAACAGTGATTTATACAGTACACATCAGCAAATGATTATTGACTTTACACATTATAACCAGATAATGGGTAATTTTTATATTGATACGCACCAGTATCAGAAAGCGGGTTATTATTTCAATCAAATATTAATGTTGCCCTCGGGAAGTGTGCGTCCAATAACGTTAACCAAAATTCACCTTATGCAATTTAAAGTTGATTCAGCTTCACATAATTTTATATCAGCTATTAATCATTATCAGTTGCATAAACAAATTGATGACTCTTTATTTAGTATTGAAAAAAACCAGCAGATA
>JBDUEO010000103.1:0-9037 GCA_040002335.1 Parafilimonas sp.
ACAAAAAACGTTGCGGTCTTTTTTGATTGATAAACAGTATTTCTTTAAATCTTTCTTTTCGTTCAATGGTGTGATGAGGATAAGAAAAACAAACAAGACTTATATCGTATCCTTTTGCAATTAAATCATCCGTTAAAATATTTACATTACCCTGGCCTGCGGTAAGATTATTTACAGGATAAGCGGTTACTATTAAAATATTTTTTTTAAAAGACGGCATCAAACTGCAGCTAAAGTGTACACAGTAGTTTTATGCACTTCGATTTCTTTTTTGGGATAAGGATAACAAAATAATACAATCAAAAAAAACAAATCTGCAAACGCTTTTGAATTAAGAATTAAACAAAATAAAAGGCAAAATAAAAAAAATCGCTTAAGATCTTTGTTTCCGGCATTGCGCATTATTGCATTGCGAATTACAAAATATTGTAATAAAAAATAGAAAGCCATCCCTGTTAAACCGAAATAATACAGCAGTCGCAAATATCCAACATCTGTATGCATATAATAGGCGCTGGAACGATCGCCGGGATTAATATAATATTGCCCATCGCCGATAATATATGTTTTTAAAGTTTTCGGAAACACATACATCGACTCGAGCACACTGGTTGATGCAGTAGAAAATTTTCCGGTTTGCGAATAATTAATAAAGAGCTCAAAACTAAAATTTACAACATCGTTAAGCTGGTCTATTAATTTGGGCGAAAAAGTAAAAAGCAATGTTATTGCCACAACAGGAATTATCAAAAGATTTACAAGAAACATCCATTTGTTGCGCAAAGCATTTTTATTAATATGAAATGAGGGAAGAAATAAATATAATAATGCAAGCGCCAGCCCTATTAATGTTGTACGCGCCATCATTACACCAAGCAACAAAATGATAAAAAATACCAGCGCGTATGCAAAAATTTTTATGCGCGTTAACCGCTTTCCTTTTACAAGTACCGCAATAACCATTAATGTAAAACCATTTATTACACCGGCACCAAAAAGGTAGAACCAAAACCTATAAACCTATGCGCGCCCGTTTCTTCAATTTTTGAAGCATCCAGCGCATTTAAATTTTGAAGGTGCATAAGTGCAGCATTTACCGGCGGCGATAAATACGAAATAAGCGAAACAATAACCTGCATTAAAACAGCTACAACTATATACTTCATTATTATTTCATAATTAATTTTCTTGTGTACTCTTTTAATCATGAAATGTAAAAAATAAGCCGCCAGCAAAATAAATACTAATGATAAAGGATAGGTGACAAACTCAAAATCCCTGGTTTGGTTTAGCAATACTGTAATAAGGGAGGTGATAATAATAGCGGCAAATGCAATAAAATATTTTATAATGCCTGTTTGAATGAATATATCTTTTTTAAATTGTACTTCGCGCTCTGTATTAAAAATAAGTATGATTAAACCAAGAATCGCCAATACTATTCTTGATCCAATGCCAAAAGGAATAAAAATTAATTGTACCGAATACACGTAAAAGAAAAAGCAAACCTGTATTACGATCTTGCCTAAACTTTTAAGCGGATACAATTTTTCGATAATACTCATCGTGCTTTTTTACCATTGCCTGTATGGTATAATCTTTAACTGCATTATAAGCTTCATTACCAACTGCGCATTGCAATTGTTTATTGGGTAACAAATGCATTAATTTCTCTGCAAGGTTTTTATAATCGCCCGGTGTAAATAAAAAACCAGAAACATCATCTGTAATGATAGTAGAAAACGCAGGTATATTTGTAGCAATAACAGGCAATTTCATAAACATCTTTTCAAGCAATGCAACGCTTAAGCCTTCGTATAGCGAACTAAAAACGCCAACATCGGTTATTGCCAGCAACTCATTAATATTAGCGATGTTTCCCAAAAAATAAACGGACTGGGTTAAGCTATTTTCTTTTACAAATTGCTCTGCCTGCGCTTTTGCATCTCCATCACCAGCCAAACAAAGTTTTGCATTTGAAATATGTTGCGCAACAATTTGCCATGCTTTCAGCAAAGTAAGATGATCTTTTTGCGCTGCATCAAATCTTGCAACATAAGAAACAATTCTATCATTATCAACAAAGCCAAAATCTGATTTTTTTATTTGAGTATGCAAATGAAAATCAAACTTTTTATCATCAACACCATTCATTATACATCTTATTTCAGAAGCCTTATTTTTAAAATGCTGCAAACAAATTTGTTGTAGCTGCTTTGATACAGTAACGAGGTATGCATGATTAATATTAACAGAAGAAGCTTCTGCCTTTATAATAAAATTATTTTTAAATCCTTTGTTATTATAATATAATCCTGCAGTATGAATAGTATGAAAATGAAAGGCTTTGATGCCTGAAAATTTTATACTGATTGAAGACAGGAAAAGCAGTTGATATAAAAAATGCGTATGTACAACATGTGGTTGTATTTTCTTTAAAACCTTATTAAATCTTAACGCGATAAACGGAGCAAAAAAAATGATGGAAGGCGTAACTAAATTTTTAGAATTAAACGGCAATGCATGCAATTGAATATTTTTATTCAACATTGCAGCCTGGTCATTTTTATCATTTGAAAAAGTAATTATATGCACTTCATATTGTTCGCTGTTTAATCCATTGGCAACATTTAATAAAACTTTTTCCCTTCCGCCAAAGTCTAAACTTTCAATAACCAAAGCAATTTTTATTTTAGAAAAAAAAGCCACGCTAATTCAATTCTGTTTTACTTTAAAATGATTGAGTGTTATAAATGGATTGATGAATAACAATTTTTGAAAAGCAAGCATCTTTATGTGCAACGTATTTTGTTTGCTTTTAATAATGCTTAACATAGCAAGCGAATAATATTTATTAAAAGTTGCCTTTAATGCAGCGGGTTTAAATAAAACGTTTTTTCTATTTTTATTTAAAAGATCTTTCTTCCAGTAAGTAAAGCCATTAATTTCTTTGGCTGAAGTTTTTTCATACCAAAGACCTGCAAGAAATTTTAAATGATAACTGAGAAAATTTTCAGCAAAGCCAAACGATGATAAATTATTTTCAACTGCCATTTGCAATGCTTCGTATTGTTCCTGCTTTTTAGAAATGGTAATATTGTTTCCATGCCATCGGTAATACAATAAAAAATCAGGAAGATTTTCTACTGAAAACTTTTCTGCTACACGAATCCATAATTCATAATCTTCTGCTGGCACAAGCGATTGCTGGTATACATCAATTGTATTAAAAATATCTTTGCGCATCATAACAGTTGGATGGCAAAACGGGCAATAAAACAATAATTCAGCTTTTATATTTTCATCGTGTTGCGGAAATTTCAGACTGCCTGTTTTATTTCCTTTTTCATCAATCATAATATAGTTAGCGCCGCACATGGCAACATTATTGTTTGCTTCAAGATATTGCACTTGCATGGATATTCTTTCTGCAACAGAAATATCATCAGCATCCATGCGGGCAATATATTTTCCGCGCGCAGTGTGTATTCCTTTATTAAGTGTTGAAACAATACCAAGATTTTTTTCATTAGTTAACAATACAATTCTTGCATCTTTTAGCGATAACTTTTTCAAAATTGAAAGCGTGTTATCTGTTGAGCAATCATCAATTGTTATTATTTCAAGATTTGTGTAAGATTGCTGCATGATAGAACGCACAGCAGCTTCAACAAATTTCTCAGCGTTAAAACAAGGAATTACAACAGAAACCAAAGGCGTAACTTCTTTCATGCTTTAAGGCCAACATTTTTCCTGATGAAATTTATTTCTTTATCATAATCAAATTCATCATTCAAATATTTTTTAAATGATGAGTTCTGCTTTTGCATATCGTCTTTATTAAATAAAACTTTCAATAAATTTTCAAAGGTGTTTGCAACAATTTCATCCTTTGTTATCAAGCCATAATCAAAATATAATTCCCTGCTTTTTGATTTATAATTTTCAAGATCGAAAGGATAAAAAATTATTTTTTTATTTAATAAAGCATAATCGAAAAATATGGAAGAATAATCTGTAATAAGCGCTGTAGTGTACGGAAGCAGCGGATACATATCAAGATCATTATTCAGTAAAACCAGGTTTGAATACCCGGAAATATCTTCTGTAAAAATTGTATTGATGTGCAACTTTAAAATAAATACAGCATTATGTTCTGCACATGTTTTGTTCAATAACTTAAAATCGGGTATGGCTTCATCAATAAAATTTGGAGTGTCATCGCGCCATGTAGGCATATAAATAATTACTTCATTAAACTTTTTTAAATTATTGATCACATCTGAAAACATTGCGTCTTCTGTTTTTTCAATGTGATCTTTTAGCTGTTGCGCATTCCAGCCAAAAGGCATCAACCTTGGATATTGGCCAACAAAAATTTTTTCTTCTGGTAATCTGAACGCACTGCTAAAAATTTTTTTAAGCTGATGCGATGTTGTAAGCACTGCATCATTTCTTCTTATCAGTTCCGGAGAACTGCAAAATCTTTTCCATCTTTCGCTGAAATTTTTTGGATGATACAAATAACTCAAAGGCCCGTTGTACACATCGTATTCAATTTTTTTTAACGGAATGCCATGCCATAAATTAAACCTGAATGCGCCGCCTGTAAACGCGGCATTGCAAATTGTATTTATATAACTGCTGTATATAAAGGCACCTGCGGTAAGCGATAATTTTTTTGCAGTTGCCGAGCTGGTATTAAATGCTTTAAAACCCTTGTTGCGTAAGCGTTTTACTGTTTCATCAGAACTGCTTATCCATATATGTTGTACATCTTTACAGTGTTTATTTGCGTATAAAAAAAGATATTTTGAATTGTCTATAAACCTACCGTTCAAACTGCTGTATAGCCATAACTTTTTTTTTCTTGGAATAAAATAGCAGAGATAATAAGTAATGTAAACGAATGTTGATTTAATTGCCTTCAGCACAAATAATAAATCTTATAAAACTTTAACAGGTTTAAATAATTTAAATTTATAAGCGCCCCAAAGCCTTATGCCACATACTACAGATTCTGTAATAATAAGCATACCGGCAACAGTGAAAATTGTAAGGTTGTGTGTAAGTACTAAAAATATTAATCCGCATAAATGAAAAATGGAGGAACTGATGACCGAGTTGTTGGTAAACTTTGAATAGCCCATTGCACCCAAAAAAGGATAGCCGAGCAGTATGGAAGGAATGATTGCCAAACAGGCAATAAGTAAAAGCTGCAATACAATAATGCTTTCGCTGCTTCGTATTTTATATACAAGATAAATGATGTCTTTTGTATCAACCAACAATGCTGCGACTAAAACAGTGTTTGCAATGGTTATAAACCAGAAGATCTTTTTAAAAGCCTGTACATTTTTCGTTTTCGTCATGTAAGGATACAAACTGTTGTTAACAGGAGAATATGCATTTTGAATAGCGATAAAAAGCTTTTCTGCAGCGCTGTAATAGCCAACCATAGTATTAGTTCCGAATAAGCCAAGCGTGAATACATTACTGATGGTGTACACAGAAACAGAGATGCGCGAAAGAAAATATTGCGAGCTGTCTTTTAGCGAATGTGTGATTTCTTTAAATGTTGGAACCGAATATTTTATCTTAAAAATTTTTATAACAATTACAATACTTATGATGCCGGAAAATATAGTACCAATTGAATTAATTATCGGCACTAACAAATAATCGCTGCTTGACTTTACTAATAAAAAAATGGGACCAAGCGCAAGCACCCGTGTTATAATAGTAATGATGGTTATAAACTTCATCTTTTCCATGCCCATAAAAAACCAAACTGGAAATAAAACATTTCCAATTACCAAACCATAGGTATAGATGTATAAAGTTTTGTCGGATGAAAATTTATCAAAAGAAAAAATAACTACCGCAATTACTACAAAACCAATAATTAATAAGAGCAGTTTTGAAAACATAACGCGGTTAAAAATGTCGGAGAGTTTCTTTGTATCATCGCGATTTTCTGCAATAAGTTTTGTTGCAGAAAGATTATATCCAAAATCTGTAAATACAATAAAGTATTGAATGAATGCGCTTGCAAAATTTATCAAACCATATTTCTCAACACTTAATGTGCGAAATAAATATGGAACAGTAAGCAACGGCAATGCATAGTTTACACCTTGCAAAACAACAAGTGAAAAAAAATTACCAACAAGCGGATGCTTTAATTTTTTTAGCACAGTTATGTATTAGGAAGAGAGCAGCGTTTTAAGCATTGTGGTGGAAATTTCCTTTGTCCGCGGCAAATAAACTACATCACAATGTGGTTTAAGAAAATCAAATTTTGTTGCCCAGTCATCACCCATTACAAAAACATCAATATTATACCGTTTTACATCCTGTAGTTTTTGCTCCCAGTTTTCTTCAGGTATTATTTCATCAACATATTTTATTGCCTGCAATAATGCTTTTCTTTTTTCAAAATCAAACACACATTTCTTTCCCTTTATTTCGTTAAACTCATCAGTAGATATTCCCACAATAAGCCTGTCGCCAAATTCTTTTGCACGGCGCAAAATTTCAATGTGGCCATAATGCAACAAATCAAACGTGCCGTATGTTAGCACGTTTTTCATTCTTTAAGATTTGCAAATATTCTTTTCATAATTAAAAAAATACATATTAAAATCCCACCAATAATTCCACCAACAATTAATGAAATAAGCTTGCTTGGTTTTTCCATTACGAGCGGCATTTGCGGTTCATCAACAATTTGATATAAAGGCGTTTCTTTTTGCAAAGTGATTTTTGCAATTTCAAGATTTTGAAGTACCTGACCATATGCCTGCCCCAAAGCAGTGGCGCTTACCTGGCTCTGTGTTGCGCCGGAACGCTGCACCTGGTAAGCCGGATTTAAATTAAAAGTTACATCTGTTTGCGATGCAGCGGTGGTAATGGTATGCCCTAATAAATCATGCAAACTATCCGCTTCGTGCCGCAACATTTTTAAATTTTGTTGCGCCACACTGGTTTTTGTATCAATATAAAATGCAGAGGTAACATCAACCAAATACGTTGTAAGATAATAAGAGAAAATTTCGCTGGTTGATGTAGTGACAACAGTGTAAATGCTTTTATCCTTATCCGGAATTGATACGTCTAAATAATCTTTTTGGATGCCATTATAAATTTCCCTGAACAGGCTATCCTGTACCATGCTCATTTGCGAAAGTGAATCAGGAAAAGGATAAACTTTGTTAAGCCGGGCATCATCTTTCCATCCCTCAGGCATTTTTTTCTCTGCACAAAAAATGTTTAATAAAGATTGATCACTGCCAACAGGTTTTTTTAGTAAAGCCTGCTGCACCATTCTGCGCGATTGCATTAACGCAATAATATTGTTACCTGTAAATACATCGTTATCGCCGCTGCTTAAATCCAAACCAAACTGGCTTGCAAGACCCAAAATGCCCGAACCGTTTTCGTTTGTATTGGCCAATATAAAACTTAAAGAAGCTTCATATTTTGGTCTTGAAAACAGCGCATACATTAAGCCGCAAACTCCGCCAATAAGGCCAACAATTAAAATGATCCAGAATTTGGATAACAGGAACGTGAACCAGCCTTTAATAATTATTAGAATCTCTTTTAATGATATTTCATCTTTATCAGCCATTCAAAAAAATTAATAATTCAATATAATTTTAAAGTTATAAACGTAAGATAGCAATAACTACCCCAGCCAAGGAAGCTACTGCGCTGGCAATACCAATAAATTCGCCTGTTGACATATGTAGTTTTGGTACTTTTGCAGGCACAACTATTTCGGCGCCAGGCTTTAAAGAAGGATTGTTTCTGAAAAATAAAAACCCTCGTGTAGTAGCTGCTTTGCCATTTGAATATACAACATACGTTTTGCTTCTTTTACCATTTTCTGCAATACCGCCTGCAGCAGAAATGTAATCCCTTAATGTATATTTTCTATCGTACGGAATTTGTGTTGGAAACAAAACGCTTCCACTTATTTTAACCTGTGCGTTATATTTTGGAACAATCAGTTCATCGCCTGAAACCAATACCACATCTTCAGGAGAACCAGGCTGGGTAAGTATTTTAGGAATGTTTAGCGGAATCTGATCAAAATCCTTTTTCAAATCCTGTTGCACAAAACCGGTTGAATCGTTTAGCTGTTGCTGAATGTTTGAAATAATCTGTTGCTTTGCCTCGTTGGTTTTGTCATCAAGATTGTATCGTTTAATATAAGCACCTTCCATGTAAGCTTCCGGCGTAAATCCGCCGGCGCGTTTTATAATGTCACTTACACGTTCCTCGCGTTTCTCTAATACATAAGGACCCGGATATTGAAACTGCCCTGAAACGGTGATAGATTGAAATGCAAGAAAACCAGGTTTTCGTTTTATCGTTATCAGATCGGAAGGTTCTAATAAAATATTATTTTGTAGCGATGAAAGATCGCTTAGATTTTTAATTTCAATAATTGTACTTGCTCTTACATCCTGCGCGGTAAGTGTATCTCTTTTTATTAATCTTGCTACTTCAATTCTTTGCGGAAAAGCTGCATCTGTAAAACCGCCGGCTTGCAGAATAACATCTTTCAATGTTAAACTATCCCTGTAATCGTAATAACCGGGATTTCTTATTTCACCCAAAACAGAAACATAATATTGATCTTTTAAATCAAAAATGGATGTTATAACAACTGAATCTTCGCGCTTTAATAAAATGCTTTTTTCTTCCATAGTATCTGATGGATTAAAAGACACCAATTCTTTTGTAAGATTATTTTTCAGCCTGAATATTTGCGCCCGCTGCATAAACGCATCTTCTCTTAAACCATCGGCTTTATCAATAAGATTTTTTAAAGTCATGGCGCTATCTAATTCATAAATACCTGGTCTGAAAACAGCACCGGTTAAACTTATTCTGTTGTTAAACCGGTTTAATACTTTACTTACAATTACACTATCGCCGGCCTGCATTTTATATGCATCAAAATTTGCGGCGATTACATCTTTTATACTTAAATCTTTACCTGTAAACTGAACAATTTTTACAGAGG
>JBDUEO010000104.1:0-9020 GCA_040002335.1 Parafilimonas sp.
CTTTCCAACCGCCTTTGCGAAATAAGTTAGCTGCTGAAAAATTATTGAAGGTAACACCAAGAGTTCCCGTAACACCAATACCGCCGCCAAAACCTGCACTCAATTCAAGCTGGTCGCCGGACTTTTCTTCCACCTGCCAGTTAACATCTACGGTGCCATTATCCTGGTCAGGAACAATATCGGGAACAATTTTTTCCTGGTTAAAAAATCCAAGATTTGCAATTTCGCGTTGTGAACGAATTACATCTGTACGGCTGAATTTCTCGCCCGGTAATGTTCTCAGCTCACGTCTTATTACATATTCTTTTGTTCTGTCGTTACCCGAAATTTTTATGTTTTTAAATGTTGCCTGCGGGCCTTCATACATTTTAATATCATAATCAATTGTATCGTTATACACCGCCGTTTCTACCGGGTCAACATGAAAAAATAAATATCCATCATCCATGTATAAACCACTTATATCGCCACCTTCAGGCGAAATAGTAATACCCAGTTTTTTATCAAGAATATCGCGGTTATAGGTGTCGCCTTTTTTTATTCCCAACAAAGCCACCAATAAAGAATCGGAGTATTTAGTATTGTTGCTGAATGAAATATTTCCAAAATAATATTTATGGCCTTCGTCAACAGGAATATAAATATGAAGCCCGTCTTTGGCTGTAATGGTTGTATCATCGCCAATCACAGCATCGCGGTAACCTAGAGAATTGTAATAAGAAACAACTTTGTTTTTATCATCATCATATTTCTTTGCATCAAATTTTGCAGAAGAAAAAGGCTTGATCTTTACATAAGGCTCTAATACATCTTTTGTTTTTGAAGGTGATAAAAAGCCCCAGTCTTTTACATAATCTTTAAAACTGTATTGGCTGCTATCATCTAAAGCTGTTCTGAATTTTGACGGGAACAAAGTAAGATGGCTTTTTTCTTTAGTTCCTTTCATCTGTGCTTTTAGCTTATCCTCGGCTACCGTATTATCTAAAAAGTTTATTTCAGCAATTTTTACTTTATTGCCTCTGTCAACGTCAAATACAAGTATAGAAGAATTTTGATTTGATGTATCGGCTATTTCGGTAACAGATACCTGCGCACTGCGGTAGCCTTTATCAGCATAAAATTTCTTGATTGCATCAACAGAAGTGCGCTTAACATTTTCTGTAATAACGCGGTTAATTACCAACCCTGTTTTTGGTTTAAGATCATCTTTCTCGCCTTTTTTTACGCCTTTAAATTCGTACCGTGAAAGACGCGGTCTTTCAGTAACATGTACTTCAAGCGCTATATCATCACCTTTAAGCGATGTGATATAAATGGCAACATCGCTAAAATAATTTTGCGACCAAAGTTTATTAATTGCTTTGGCAAAATTGTCTCCGCCCGGAAGTGAAACTTCATCTCCCACATTTAAACCTGCGATAGATAATAAAAGATTCTGATCAAAATAATTATTGCCCGTAACAATAATGTTGGAAATTTTATATTTTTTGGGGATAGGCTGATTAAAAATATTAAGCAGATCGGGATTTAATGATGTTACCGGAATTGTATCCTGGTCTATCTGGATTAAGCCGGTTGAATCTTTTTGAACTAACGGGCCAGGATTAGTATCAGATGGAACCGTTGGTATTGGCGGCCGCTGCTGGGCGCTAACCTGCTGAATGCTTGTAAAGCAAATGAGTTGAATTAAAGCAAGCGCACACAAATATCGCATCCGGATTAATATTATTTTATTGATGTGTTTTGATTAATAAGCTGTAGCCACCACGTTTTAAAAGCGGGCAAATTAGACTGAATAATTAAAAGTGTTTGTTAAATGCTGTTATGAATTTAAAAGGTGTTCCGGCTTAGGTAATATCTGTTCGTCTGTTTTGCCAAAACGCCTGCGCCTGCGTTGAAAATCCAATATGGCTTCAAACAGGTTTTCTTTTCTAAAATCGGGCCACCGGGTTGTAGTAAAATATAATTCTGCATAGGCTAACTGGTATAATAAAAAATTGCTGATACGGTATTCACCACTGGTTCTTATCAATAAATCAGGATCTGGAAATTCGCTTGTAGAAAGATATTTTTGTATCGTATCCTGATCTATATTTTCAATAAGTAATTTCTCTGACTTAACATCAATAGCAATATTTTTTACAGCATTCAACAGTTCCCAACGGCTGCTGTAACTAAGTGCCAGTATAAGGTTAAATTTATTGTTATGGCTTGTTTCGTGCAACGCTTCTTCTAATTCTTTACGCGCCATCGGTGGCAAGGTTTTCATATCACCAATTACGTGCAGCTTAATATTATTTTTGTTAAGCGTTATTACTTCTTTACGAATAGTATCAACCAGTAATTCCATTAAACCATCTACTTCATCTTTAGGCCTGTCCCAATTTTCGGTACTAAATGCATATAAAGTAAGATAAGGAATGTTTAATTCGGCGCAGCCTTCTAAAATGTTGCGTACACTTTCTACGCCATGGTAATGGCCATACAAACGGTCGTGCCCTTTTTCTTTTGCCCAACGTCCGTTCCCATCCATAATTATTGCAATATGGTGGGGCAATTTTGTAAGATCAATATTATTATTTAAATCAGACACAAATATTACTCCGTCACAAATTTAATAAATAACAACAAGCTACCACTAAGATTTAATAAAGAGAGAATTATTAATGAAGTACGGAAGGATCAATTGATTTAGCTGTAGGGCATTTATAAGAAGATATATTGAAGGAAACGCCTACATGAAATAATACGTACGCATCTTTTTGCGCGCTATTGCCCCGCTGCCTGCCTTTTATGCCAATAGGTGTTCCTGTTTCGTAGCTACGATCCTGCAGGTAATATGCTGGCGATTCTACTTCCTGTGTGCCATCAGGATGCGTTAAAATAAATGCCTGCGGGCCTGCATAATTTGTACTTACATCATCCAGGTAATCTGTAGTGGTAAAGCGGTAACCAACTTCAGCAAAAACATTCATGCTTTCGCTTATGCTGTATTTTACACCAACCGTAAATGGAATGCATATAGCCATATCTCCGTACTGCTTTTTCGCAGAATCAACATTCTGGCCTTCTGTACCAAGCGGCCTTAAATAATATTTGGTGCCTTGTAAATATGCATATGGATCGTAAGAAAAAACGCCTGCACCTAAAGAAAGATACGGTGTGAATTTGTACCCTGAAACGCCTGGTATAAATCTGAAAAAATTAAAATAGCCGCTTAAAGAAAGTTCCCAAACATTTGTATTAAAACTAAGATTGCGTCTTTGTTGTGTTTGGTTTTTACTATAAATATCGCTGTATGCTAAAAATGCATAATCGCCCGAAATTCTTAATCCAACATAATTATTAAACTGCTTAATAAAATATATACCGCCCGAAAATTTAGGCCGGTTAAGCGCAGCACTTGTATTTAAATCTCCAAAATAATGAGCACCACCAATGGCTACACCAAATTCACCTTCATTTTTATAACTATCATACAAGGTTGTATATTGGCCATAAGTGAAACTTACACTTAAAAGAAAAATAAAAATAAAAAGATTTCTTATGCGCATTTTTGTTTAAAGATTATTTGAATAACGAAAAACATAATAATTTCTTGTGTTGTGTATTGATTAAAACAAAGCTTAATTTCTTTTATCTAATCCCCAGGTTAATTTACTATGTAAAGTAGAAAGAAAATTATTCTCGTTTAACCGAACAAGATTAATTGAAAACGTTTCTTTTTTTATGGCGAGCTGCACATCTTTATGCACTATTTCGCGGCGTGCATCCATAGCGCAAATATATTCATCGCTTCTGCTTTCTACTTCAAATGAAATAATGTAAGAATCGGGTATTACAATTGGCCTTACATTAAGATTATGCGGCGCAACCGGCGTAATTACAAAGTTTCCGGCTTCAGGAAAAACGATTGGCCCGTTACAACTCATATTATAACCCGTAGAACCAGTTGGCGTTGCTACAATTAAACCATCGCACCAATAAGTATTTAAAAATTCACCATTAAGGTAAGTGTTGATCTTTATCATGGGCGAAATATCGCGCTTATGAATAGAGAATTCATTAAGGCCAAAAGGCGCATCGCCAAACATCTCAACATTGGCATCTAAATGAATAAGCGCTCTTTTATCAACCACATATCTTCTGTTTACCAATGCATCTACGGCAACACCCAATTCATCTTTACCAATGCTGGCCAAAAAACCGAGCCTTCCATAATTAATGCCGATGATGGGAATATTTTTATCGCGTACTAATGTAACGGTATCCAGTATAGTTCCATCGCCGCCAAGGCTTATTAAAAAATCAACCGAGCTGTTTAATTCTGTATGTTCTGAAAAAAAAGATATCAGCTTATTATGTTCAGACCGTATAAATCTTGATAAAGAAAAATGCAGTAAAACTTCAATATTATTGGCAGTTAATCTTGATACAAGTTCTTCCAGTTCTTTTCTTAATTCCTGATCATTGCCGCGGCTGTAAATAGCTACTTTCATTTTTAAAAAATTTATTGATGGGAGTATTTCCAGGCGCTGATTTCAAAATAAAGATAATACCTAAAAAAATTTGAATTGCATTAAATTAAAAATCGGTAGCTATATGTAGAAACAAACCATTTCCTCCCAACTGGTTAAAAGAATATTCAAACTTAAAAACAAGATCATACGAAGTAACCATATCAATGCCCAAACCCCAGCTATGCAACAATTTATTGTTGAGCAAACTATTGCCCGTATTTTTATCGTACGCATAACCGGCATCGCCATAAATTTTGGCAAAAAATCTAAACGGAATATCTATTTGCTTTTTTTGATTTGCACCCACACTTCTTACAGTGCTGTATATTTCGTGCTGCAACGTTGCCCTGCCTACAAAACCGGCATCGCCGTCTGCAACATAGTACTCATATCCTTGCATAAAAATACCACCATACCCAAATAAACTTTTATTATAAAATGGTTGATTGAAAGGCAGGTTTATAATAGCACCTTCTTTAAATTGTATTTGTGTTTTTGGCAGCACAGGAATGGTATATGTGCTTATAATTTGAAACTGTGTTAAGTTCATACTTGAAGTAATACCACGATGCAAAATACTTGCATCGCCCATAAACCCTTTTGTTGGATAAATATTATAGTCTGCATTTGAATAGCGCAGCGTGTATCCAAAATATGGAAAAGATTCTTTTGTTTTTCCATCTGCAAAATAATTTTTATTAAGCGCAACAATAGTGTCTGCAATTGCTTCATGCATATATCCAAATTTAAAAATATGCCTGAAGCGCAAACCCGGCCTGTATATATAATTCACTTCTGCTTTTACTTCTTTGCGCACAGAAAAAAGACTGTCTGGCCTAAAAAATTGTTGTTTGCTTAAATCTGTTCCATAGTTCAATTCGCGCTGGTTGCTGTAACTAAGATAAGTGCTGTAACCACTTTTCAACTGCTTATCAAAATAAGGGCGCTCGTATTTTAAAGCAATTTGTTTTGAATAACCTGTAATAAGCCACGTAGTGAACTTATCATTCCTTCCTGAAATATTATTGTGCAAAAATTTTATACCATAATTTGTTCTTTTAAGGCTGTGATTATATGTTACCCACCATGTATTGAAATTAGGATCAATGTATTTAAAATAAGGCAATGGAAAAATGTACCATCTTTCTTTTACAAATACAGTAATAAAAACATATTGACCATACCTGTTTTCTACATACACTGAAACATCTAAAAATAAACTCGTGTTTATTAATTGTTGTTTCGCTAATAATAAATCTTTTGAAAGTTGTTCAGGCGTAACATAATCTCCCTGCTTAAAAGGAATCTCTCTGTTTATTATAAAAGATTTTGTTTTTTTATTGCCATAGATTGATATGCTGGCAATAAATAAATTTGACGGTACAGTATCTTTAACTGTAGTATCAGCAACAATTTTATAATGAGAAGAATCTGATTGCGCTGCAGCAAAAGTTTTAATTACAAGAACAGAAATTATCAATAAAAAAAATCGGGAAAATTTCATCTGCAAATAAGCCTGGCTGGTAAAACGGTAAAAGTAGGGTATGCGTGCAAGATGATATTTATCATTAAAAATTTTTTAACAACGCATGTAAATTATACGTTGAGGTATGCCATAAGGTTTTGAAAATTTTCTTTAAGCCCGTTTTCAAAAAACTCTTCGCCGAAATAATATCTTACTGTATAATCGTAACGCTGCAGTGTGGCAAGTATATCAGAAATCTCAGTTTTATTAATTTTAAATGTAACTATAAACAAGCCTGAAATATGTTCAGTGTATGTATTGAATTGCGTTACATAAGCATCATTGGTTTCAACCAAACGGCAAAGCTCGCCAATTGAAAATTTTTCACGTTGCATTTCTAATACAAAAATGCCGCCTGGCGCATCAGCGCTTAAGAATAACGCTAAATGCTGTAACAAAATTCTTTCAGTTATTACACCAATATATTCATTGTTGGCAGAAAGCACAGGTAAAACAGTAATGCCTGATTCTGTAATAAGTTTTAATGCGTTTAAGAAAAACTGGTTATCAATAATGCTGATATGAATAAACTTACCTGCAAGCATGCTAATGGTATCTGTATTGTTTCCAGATAATAATTCATCCATGCTTATCAAGCCTTCATAATTATCATTATCCAAAACAGCAAGATGTTCAAGATTATTTTCCTGTAATAATTCTATAGCTTCTTCTACAGTATCATCATAATGTAAAACAGGAACGGACGATTGTATAATTTCTGATACTAACAAATTATTTCTCCTATAAATTAAAGACAAAAAATATTAAGCCAAAGTTGCAGTGGATTTCTTAAATTTTATAAGAAACTCCTGCAATATGCGATTGAATTCAGCAGGCTGTTCCATCATTGGTGCGTGGCCACATTTATCAATAAAATGCAATTCACTATTTGGAATAAGCTTTTTAAATTCTTCTGCAACAAAAGGTGGTGTTACCGTATCCTGGTTTCCCCAGGCTAATAACGTAGGCTGTTTTATTTGCCCTAATTCTTCACCAAGATTATTGCGGATAGCACTTTTTGCGAGTGCCAGAATACGCACTAATTGCAACCGGTTATTACACATTTCATACACTTCATCTATTAATGCCGGTGTTGCTGTAGCAGGATCGTAAAACGTAACTTCTGTTTTCTTTTTAATATACTCATAATCGCCGCGGCGCGGATAAGAATCACCCATTCCGCTTTCATATAAGCCGGAGCTGCCGGTTAAAATAAGCGTGCGTACTTTTTCAGGATGTTTTAAAATATGCACCAATGCAATGTGACCGCCAAGCGAATTACCTAATAAATGATAATCTGCATACTCGCGTTTTTCAATAAACTTATTTATATATTTTGCGAAGCCACTTACAGAAGTATGCAACAAATCAAGCTCGAACATTGGCAACATAGGAACGATTACTTTATATAGATGCCTGAAGTGTTCTATCAAATGCTCATAATTACTTAATGCGCCAAACAATCCATGCAACAAAATCAGCGGATCTCCTTCGCCTTCTTCTATAAACCTGAACTTATCCTGTTGCTTTAATTCGTATTGCATTTTAATTTATTCTGATATAGCAAAGCTAAGCATCAACAAACTGCTATGCGCTAAAATAATTATTATTTCATTTAGTTCAATCAATAATAAGAAAGCATCAGGTATGATTGGTTGCTATATTTTCAAAAAAACCGGAAAGCTGTTGAAAAATATTTTTAAATACAGGCATTAATTTTCCTGTTATATCAATAGCTTTTTCACCAAACGGTTCAATCAAAAAATAAGCATGAGATTTCTTTATAGTTTCAGCATGTATGAAGTTCATCTTTGTCAAATAAAAAAGAAAAATGCTGTACACAAATAAATATACAAAAAGGTATAAAATAATTCCGCCTAATTTATTTAGCCAACCTAACATAGCAACATTTATTGCAGCCTGTATAATATTTGCAATCCACCGCACTAATAAAATAACGCCAAGCAATACAATTATAAAAGATAGTATAGGCAGCCATTTTCCATTTATATTAAATGATTGTTGCAGCCAGTTTGCAACAATGTAAGAAAGTTTCATGGCTGCAGCAACGCCAATTATAATTGCAAAAAATGAAAATATTGCTACAATAAAACCACGGCTGAAGCCTTTAATTACGGCAAGTAAAAGCAGTATTAAAAAGATGATGTCAATTATCATCGTATAAACAGTTTATTTCAAAACGAAATTCGAGCCGTTTTCGTGCATTCATTATTTTGAAAGCAAATCTTTAACTGCGGCTGAAATGGCTTTGCCATCTGCTTTTCCCGCAAGTTGCTTTGTTGCAACGCCCATTACTTTTCCCATATCTGCCGGTGATGTTGCACCTGTTTGTGCTATAATTTTTTGAAGTGCTTCTTTTAATTCAGCTTCACTTATTTGTGCCGGCAAAAATTTTTCTATAATTAAAATTTCTTCTTCTTCTTTTTTGGCAAGGTCATCACGGTTTTGTGTGCGATAAATTTCAAGCGAATCTTTTCTTTGCTTCAGCATTTTTTGCAAAAACTTATTTGCAGTTTCGTCTGATACTTCACCGTTCGCGCCAGGTTCAGTTTTGGCTTTTATAATTTCAGCTTTTATTGCACGCAAACCACGTAATGCTGCTTCGTCTTTTGCTTTCATGGCATCTTTCATTTCAGCCATTACCTGTTGTTCAAGATTCATAATTTTTAATTTTTTAATAATACATTTTTAATAAGAAATTGAAAAAAGATAAGCTGCAACTTCAAACAATTGCATCCCGCTTTCCGGCTTCCAGACTTTCCGACTTTCCGTCTTCGCTACTTATTTTCTTTTACCTGATGGTCTTTAAATTTTTGATAAAATGTTTTTGCAAATTCTTTCATTTCATCTGTAAGTTCCTGGTGGCGTGTTGCGCGGTTATATGTATCTGCCATTGTACTTAATGTTTGATAAAAAAAATCAGCCATTTCATCTACCAGCATATCTTTTGTCCA
>JBDUEO010000105.1:0-8946 GCA_040002335.1 Parafilimonas sp.
AACTGTAATTTTAAAATTGCAGGAAGAAGGAAAGCTTTCTGTAAATGATAAGCTCAGTAAATATTTTCCGCAATTCAAATACGCAAAAGAAATAACGATTGAAAATTTACTCACGCATACTTCAGATATTTATAATTATACAGCTGATATTAACGAAGAAGATTCTGCTATCGTTTGCAACCCGATAGATAGACAATTGGTGCTTGATTTAATGTTTAAACATGATTTGGATTTTAAACCTGGAACACAATTTAAATATGATAATTCCGGCTATTATTTACTGGGAATGATAATAGAAAAAGTTACAGGCAAATCGTATGAACAAAATGTTCGTGATATAATTTTTACGCCGTTACAAATGAATCATTCGTTATTTGATTTTAAACATTCACTTGATACAAATATTGCAACAGGATATCAAACAATAAATGATTCAATTCAAAAAGAAGCAACAGCCTGGCGATGGGATTCAACAGTAACTTATGCAGCCGGCGGAATTTGGAGCACAACAAATGATATGTATAAATGGGCGCAGGCAATTGCAAATAAAAAAATCCTTTCAGCTGAATCATGGAAAGGAATGCTAACGCCGCATCTTGAAAAATATGGTTATGGCTTTTTTATTGATTCTTTATACGGGAAAAAGACGATTGCGCATGGTGGTGGATTACCAGGCTTTATTTCATACTTATGTTATTTTCCTGATGAAGATGTAACGATTATTTTACTAAATAATGAAGGCTGGTTTGACCATGATTTAGCAGGAATTAATGCAGATTTATCAGCAATTATTTTTCATAAGCCTTATGAATTAATGCGTGAACACAAAGAAATAAAACTTTCTGATGATGTTCTAAAAAAATATGTTGGTCAGTATGATTTTGACAAAAAACATCATGCTTACGTTACACTGGAAAACGGAATTTTACAAATAGAAGCGCCGCAAGGCGGTTTACCAAAATCGCCTTTATTAGCAGATAATGAAACAAATTTTTATCTCAAAATAATTAATGCAAGAATTGAATTTGTAAAAGATGCATCAGGAAATGTAACAGAACTTATTTCACATTATAACGGCAAAGATGAAGTTTGCAAAAAAGTAAAATAGAGATTTATTTTTCTATGGATTCTGCTTATTTAAAATAATCTCGTATAGTATTTAAGCTATTTAATACTGAGTTTTTATTATATTGAAATAACAGAACAGGTTCTTTAGCTTTGAGTTTTGTTTTAGATTAACCAGAATCCGTGTAAATGTCTTTTTTCAAACAACTGCTTTTGCTTACTGCATTCGCTTTTCCTTTTATTTGTTTAAGCCAGCCCAAAGCTGGTTTTACAGCAAATGGTAAAAGCATAAGATATGGTGATACTATTAAAGTATGCACAGGCAACAGTATATCTTACGCATCAACTGCTATCAACTTTTCAAGCCTGCTGTACACTTTTACTATTGGCTCATCTACACAATCAAATAACTATAACCCTGTGATTTTATATGATAAAGCAGGTTTTGGAACAACAAAGCAGGTTGTTTCTGATGGTAATACAAGCGACTCAATATTAGCTTATGTAAAAGTATCAGACAAAGATCCCAATCTAACTTCATCATTTGTCTATTCTCCCAACACAAATAATCAATGTGCAAATCTTAAATACCAGTTTACAAATAATTCTACCGGTAATGGGTTAGCTTATTTTTGGAATTTTGGTGATGACATTACAAGCAATTCAAAAAATCCGGCACATCAATTTTTTACAGCAGTAGGTAGTAGCGGTATGCAAACATTTACCGTAACGCTTATAGTTACTGATGCGAATGGTTGTTCAGCAGTTTCAAAACAAAATATTACGGTGGTAAAAATACCGGATGCTGCTTTAATAAATCAAGCTGGCAATTCCACCTATAATCCTATCTTATTTAATGGATCCCCAACATTTCAGCAATGTCAAAAACTTGATTCGTATCAATTCATTTTTGTAAATAATTCTTCTACTGAAACCATTAATGCAAGTTATATTTTTGATTGGGGCGATACTTCCGGAACAAAAACTTTGGATGCAAACTGGAAAGTTGGCGATACGGTAATACATACATATACACTGGGCCTGCACGTTTTAACCCTTTCAATTACTAATGCTGTAACTGGCTGTACAGGCGTAAAAAAATATAATGTGTTTTTAGGCTCATCACCTGGCGGCGCTTTCGGCCCTAAAAATAATCAACGCGAATTTTGCATTGGTGATACAGGTTATTTTAATATTAGCGGGTATGAAGACAATCCGCCGGGAACGATTTATCAATTACATTTTGATGATGGATCTGTTGACAGCATTTATCAACAACCGCCACCATCAACCGTATCGCATGTTTTTCTAAAGCCGTCATGCCCAAATATAAACGGATATTTTACTGCCTATTTTGATATTTCAAATCCTTGCCTGACAACACCAATTATAACACCGCAGTTTTATGTGTCAGGAAAACCTTTAGCCAATATGCTCATCAGTCCGGATACTGTTGCTTGTTTAAATAGTGAAATAACAATTACCAACACGTCTGATTTTGGAAGCGTTGCTACCAGTGGCGGTTGTTCTAATTTAGGGAAACAGGTTTGGGTAATCTCTCCTGCATCAGGTTATACAATTACATCAGGCACATTAGGTAATTTAAATGGCAGCAGCACAGATTGGGCAAACTGGTTAAACGGCGCTTCATCACTGAATATTAAGTTTACTGTTGCAGGCACATACACGATAAAGATTTATATAACCAATGAAAAATGCGGGCTTGACAGCATTACTAAAACAATATGTGCAAGAGCAAATCCGCAGGCTTTATTTAAAATTAGCGGCACTATAAAATGCATGTCAGATACACTCACTTTACAAAACAATAGTGTAACAGGTAGTTGTGCAGGCGACGCATATAAATGGACGATCAATTCGATGGATGATGAAGGTTGCGGCAGTGGTGCGCAGCCGGCATTTGTCAATGGTTCAAATGAAAGCACTACATCACCGCAAGTTTGGTTTAAAGAACCCGGGCAATATTCTGTTCAATTGCGCACCACTGCATTAAGTACACAGAATACCTGCTTTGCAGAAAGCAGTGATACCGTAACCATTAAAGGGAAACCAAAAGTTAGTATTGATGCGCTTTCAACCATTTGTGTTGGCAACAGTATTAATCCAACGGCAACAGTTAGTAATTGTTATTCATCCGTTTCACCAACTTACTCATGGAGTTTTGCAAATGGAAATCCCGGCACTTCAAACAAAGCAATTCCCGGCACTATAAATTATACGATTGTAGGGCAACAGCCTGTAAAACTTAATGTAACAAATGAGTGTGGTATTTCCGAAGACAGTACAGCAGTAAACGTAATTGCAAAGCCAATAGCACAAGCGGGAACTGATGCACAATTTTGCAGCGGCACATCAGTGTTTATAGGATCACCGGCAGTTGCAGGTTATAGTTATTCCTGGTTTCCTTCAACAGGTTTAAATGATTCAACAAGCGCTTCACCTTCGTTATCTTTTATTTATAACGGAAAAGATGCGGATACTACTTTAAAATATTTTGTAACTGCTTCTCTTGGTGCCGATTGTTTTTCTGTTGATTCTATTGAAGTAACTGTAAAAAAATCACCCATTGTAACAACAACACCTATATCTGCTTCTGTTTGCAAAAACAATAGTGTTATGCTTATTGCAAACGGAGCGACAAGTTATGTGTGGTCGCCTTCCACTTATCTTAATACCACAACAAACGATACTGTAGTTGTACAACCTGATACTACAATTACATATAAAATTGTAGGTTCATTTAGTAATGGATGCACTGATTCTTCAAACATTACTGTTACTTTAAATGCTGATGCCAAAGCTGATTTCACACAAAAATTTCTTTCAGGTTGTGCGCCTTACAACATAGACACGGTTATAAATGTTACAGCTTACGCTGATAGAAACCTTACTTACAACTGGTATGCAAATAATATTTTGATTGAAAGTAATACCACAGGCGTTGCTCCATCCTATACACTTTTAAATTCAAGCGATTCTGTTGTAATTAAACTTGTAACGGTTAGTAAGTTTGGTTGTAAAAATGATAGCCTGCAACAAAAATTTTATAGCGGCATCGGCGTATATCCATCTTTTAAAAAGAATGTAAGCAATGGCTGCGAACCACTTTCTGTTCAGTTCACAAATACATCATCAAACATCAGCAGCACAAATTTTACATGGAATTTTGGCAACGGCGAAAACACCAGCAATGCACAACCCGATACAATTTTATTTCATTCAGGTTCTTTGCATAACGATACTACTTATTACGTTTCGTTAACGGCGTTTAATGGCTGTACTTCGAAAATTTTCAGCGATAGTGTGTTTGTAAAAGCTTTACCGCTTGCACGTTTTGGTGTAAATAATACATTCGGATGTTCGCCTGATACGCTTATTATTACCAATACTTCGCTTGGCAATTCTTTTAAATATTATTGGGATTTTGGTGATGGTACAACCACGACAACAACCGATCAATCTATATTCAATCATATTTATTCAACAGGCATTTCAGATACATTTATAATAAAGCTTACTGCAGAAAATACTTGCGGCAAAGACACGTTGCCACTAAACATAGTTGTTGAACCAAATGCTATAAAAGCAAGGGTAAATATATTCGGAAATAATTTATTTGGATGTGTTCCTGATGATGTGATATTTAATAACAGCACGTCTGGCGCTGCTACTGCATTATGGGATTTTGGTGATAATACATTTGAATTTCTGGATGGCAACCAGGTTCAGGTTGAGCATACATATAATGATACCGGCACCTACAATATATCCGTACATTTTGATAATGGCTGCAGCGATACTTCCGTAAACCAGCAGGTAATTGTATACACACATCCGGTTGCTTCTTTTACAACGGATAAACCAATTTATTGTTATGGAGATTCTGTGCATTTAAATATTACTTCAGCAACCGGTGATATAAACCGTTTGTATTGGGGTGATAATGATTTGTTTTATTCTCCGCCACCAACATCTCATTATTATAATAACCTTGGTGTTTATACAATAAAATTATATGCTGACAGAGCGAATGCTTATGGAACTGTTTGCAGTGATACTGCGACTTCATTTATAAAAATCGGTGAGCGGCCAATAACATCCATTAGCAGTTCAAATGATATTGATTGCTTTCTTAATACATCGGGCTTAAACGCAAGTGGAGGACAATTTTATGTATGGTCGCCGGATAGTACATTGAACAATAATAAAATTCCAAACCCTATCGCGAAGCCAGTTACTACAACTAATTACAAAGTAAATATTACAGGCGCCAGCGGATGTGTTGTTACAGATTCCGTTTTGGTGAAAGCAGATTTTAGCAATGCGGGCAACGCCTATCTTATTCCGAGTGCTTTTACACCAAACGGTGATGGCCTGAATGATTGCATCCGGATAAAATATCCGGGTTATATACAGGAAATGGATTTAATAATTTATAATCGTTGGGGGCAAGTGTTGTTTCACGCAACCAATCCTTCGCAATGCTGGGATGGTACTTCACCTCATAATGGCAATGCGATAAAAGAACCTGCCGGCACATATATTTATACTTTGCGTGTAAAATCTATTTGCACTGCGCATACTGATCTGTTTGAAAAAGGTACAATTGTATTGATAAGATAACTTTAAATCAAAATAAGCTCGTACTGCATTCAATCTTAAAACAGCGGAGTCATCTTCATGTTAATAACGCGTAAACATATTCAACATGTTTTGCAATGCATCCTGTGCATGCATGTGCTCACCATTTTCAAGTGATTCTTTTGCGGCTATCGCGGCTCTTTCACGCATCTTCATTTCATAAAAAACAATAGCTGCCTGTAAACTGTTGTATTGATCATTGGTTAAACATTCACTCAGTTCCAAAGCATCAAGCATGGCCATATTCGCGCCTTCACCTGCAAACGGCGGCATTACGTGTGCAGCATCGCCAAGCATCGTTAAGTTGGGCAATGCTTCCCAGTTCTGATCGAAAGGCATACAATAAATCGGGCGTGGAATAAAAGGCGTTATTGTATGTACAAACAATTCGTACCAAACAGAACTCCATTCACTATATTCTGTTTTAAACCATTGCAGCATTTGCGCGTTATCAGCATAGTTTAAACCGTTCGTTGCTGCCCAGTTTTCGGTGGTTTTTAAACTTGCGTAAAACCCTAAATCACCATTACCTTTTTGACCGAGCAATAAATCTTTCTCATTTCCAAAAGCCATTATTTTTCCTCCATTTGCCAATACATAAATATGCGGTGTTGCTTTTTCTGCATCTTGAACATTTCCTTCAAGCATTGTAATACCTGAATAAAAAGGTTTAATGTTTGTGATGTATGGCCGAATCCTGGAGTTAGCGCCATCGGCAGCAATTACAATATCTGCATAAACAGAAGAACCATTTTTGAAATGCAGCAACCATCCATTGTTTTTCACATCCATCGAAATAAAATGACTGTCCCACACAACTGTTCCGGGTTGCAATGAATTCAGCAGCATATTTCTTAACGGTCCACGATCAATTTCAGGGCGAAAATATTCACTGCCAAAATCTTCATGCGGCTTGGTTTTATGATCGCTGTAAAATATTTTGGCGTGTTCATTTACTATAATCATTTTATCTGCGCCGGGGCGAAAATTCTTTTTAAATTCACCCAACAAATTGGCTTTGCGTATTGCAGCCAATCCGGATTCTTCATGCATATCAAGCGGTGAACCTACCAAACGGGCATCTTTATCGAAATCTCTTTCATACACTTTCACATTAACACCCTTTAGTTGTAAAAGCCTTGCCAACGTTAACCCGCCAGGCCCGCCGCCAACAATCGCAATCGATTTATTCTCTATCAGCATATTGTAATTCTTATGTGCTTTAATTCTTATTAGGGCACAAAACTATTGCTGTTTTAAAACGGATAATAGTACAAATCGGTCGTTTTTGTTTTTAGATAATTCTTTCGGCACAACACCTGAAAATTTTTTTATTTGTTTAATGAAGTGTGTTTGATCTGTGAAGTTAAGTTCAGGAAAAAGTTTGCCTTGTGCAATGTGTTCCAATGACGCGCGGAAACGCAAAATATTACAATAAGCTTTTAATGAAAGCCCGAATTGACGATTAAAATAACGATTGATTTGCCGGCTGCTCCAAAACACATTTTCAGCAAGTTCTTTTACGCTCATTTCACCATTTGACGTATAAATTAAATCAAACAGCTTGCGCTTTCTTTCATCAATTGTAACAGGCAAAATTGCTTTTATTGTTTGTGATGCTTTTGCATAAAACGAATCGAAATCGTTTAAATCGTCTTCGTTGAAATTCCAGAAATCATCCGCAAGATTTTTTGCTTTGTTTACTGCGTCAGCAATAGAAGTGTGTAAAATATATTCAACCGCAAGTGGTTTAAAGTTGATATCAAAAAAACATGTCTGCGGCGGAATGTTTCTTTGTTTTGGTGCAGTTTCCAAACCGGTAAGTGTAACATGAAAAGGAGCATTTGCAGGTTTCAAAAAGAATAAATCAATTCTTCCGTCAGGCATTACAACCACTTCCTTCGGTTCGTCTGATGATGTATAAAACATACCAAAGCTCTCTACAAAATCTGCAAGCGATTCTTCCGGTTTGATGAATTTATAATGAAAGTTATTGTCCATTGTTCTTTTCATTAATGCAGTGAATTTAGTTAGCCTGTTATATCTTCAACTTTTTGTTTGCAACAATAAAAATTCAACCCTTCATATTGCATCTTCAAACTACATGTAGGCAGCTTCAGCGGATTTTATTTTCATTGCGATTGTGATTAAACTTTACTTGCATTTATATATCTTTTCAAAAACTATGATAATGCGTAAATCATTTGCAATCTTCATCGCGTGTTGTTTTTTTTCGCTTGCTTGTAAAGCGCAATATGATTTTTCCAAAGTTGATGACTGGCTGAATAACAATACTGCAAAAATGGGTGGAAGATCTGTTTTAATGATTTATAAAGATGGAAAAATAATCTATACAAAATCTGTGAACGATTTAAACATGCAACAAAAATTTGCTATCAACACTATAGCAAAACGCCAGGGCCAGCAACCAGATTTTAATGATTACATACCAACAACACGCTTGCCAATTGCAAGTTGCAGTAAATGGTACAGTGCAGCGCTTATAATGACATTTGTTGATGAAGGAAAGTTAAATCTCAGCGATACGGTTGGCAAATTTTTGCCGGTACTTTCTCAACATGGCAAAGGCAATATTACCATTAGCGAATGTTTGTCTCATTTAACAGGTATTGATGCACCATCTGTAAAAGAAAGTTGGGCTGAAATGAAAGATATGAGCAGCATGGATGAAGCTATAGAAAAAATTGCAGAGATGCCAATGGAAGGAAAACCCGGCACTGTTTTTCATTACAGCAATGCAGGTTTGCAAATTGCAGGTGCAGTAATTGAAAAGATAAGCGGTAAGAATTTTGAAACACTTTTTGCAGAAAGAATTGCACAGCCTTTAAATATGAAAAATACAGATTTTGGTAAAAGAAATTTTGCCGTGCCTGCAGGTAGCGCATATAGTACGCCAGATGATTATATGCATTTTCTTGAAATGATTTTGGGCAAAGGTGAGTATAACGGCAAAAGGGTTTTGAGCGAAAAAAGTATTGCTGAAATGCAGATAAATCGTATTGATAAAAATATAAAGATTGGCTACAGCCCTGAAGAAGCACGGGACTTTGGTTATGGATACGGAGAATGGATAATGGAAACATCAGCACTAAATAATCTTACAACCGCAGTTACAAGCCCTGGCTTGTTTGGAAGTTTTCCATTGGTAGATAATCAAAACCAATACTGCGCTTTTCTGATGTCGATGTATATAAAAAC
>JBDUEO010000106.1:0-8892 GCA_040002335.1 Parafilimonas sp.
TTTCCCGTATACACACTTTCCAGGCGTGCTCCTTCAACCACTCGGACAACTCTCCCTGTTTTAAGGGTTGCAAAAGTAATTGCTTTTTAATTGTTGAAAATTTTTTCTGCGTTTGCTGTTGTAGCGGCAGCCACTTGTTCCAGCGAAATATTTTTTACTTCAGCTAATTTTTCCGCAATGATTTTTATATAACTACTTTCATTTCTTTTTCCTCTAAAAGGCACAGGAGTTAAATAAGGCGCATCTGTTTCAAGCACAAAATGGGATAAGTCTATCTGCTTTACAACTTCATCCAAACCCGATTTTTTATATGTTAATACACCACCAATTCCTAAAAGAAAATCCATTTCAATTATTTGCCTTGCATCTTCATAACTTCCGCCAAAGCAGTGAAAAATTCCTTTTAAACCTTTGGATGCGAAAGGCTTAACAAGTTCAATCGTTTCCTGCATGGCATTACGTGTATGAATTACAATTGGCAATTTTTTTTGCAACGCCCATTGCATTTGAAGTTCAAAAACCTCGTATTGTTGTTTAATAAATTCAGTACTCCAGTAAAAATCAAGCCCAATCTCACCAATAGCCGCAAAAGACCTTTTTTGAAGATAATTTTCTACGATTTTTAGTTCTTCTTTAAATGTTGTGTTTACAGAACAAGGATGGAGCCCGGCCATAATGAAACATTTTTCAGGAAACTCTTTTTCCATAGAAAACATTGCATTTATGAGCGAACTATCAATGGAGGGAAAATAAAATTTTGCGACACCTGCTTTTTCTGCACGTTCAAAAATGCCAGGAAGGTCAGTGTCAAATTCAGGTAAATATAAATGGCAATGGGTATCAATAAATTGCACAGAAATGTTTTTTTTGAGTATTAAATAAATGCAATTTCCTGTTACGTATATATATTTCTCTTACTTTTGAATTAGTTTTCATAGGGTACGGATTAAAAACGGGCTGAGGTTTCTACCTTGGCCTTCTTTTTAAATAATTGGTTTAAAAGAAAATGCCTTTTCACTGAAATGGAGTAAAATTTTCGGCAAAGCATAACTCATCCTAATCCACGCTTTTGTACTATCATGAAAAACAATAATAGCGCCTGGTTTTGAATACAGCAAAACATTTTCAGCGCATTTTTGCGGTAGAAGATTTTCATCAAAATCGGCACTTAAAACATTCCACATTATTACTTTATAACCCATTTTTTTTCTTAGCAGCTTAGAAACAAAAGGAGAAATTTTTCCATACGGTGGTCTGAATAATTTTGAATCAATATACTTTGCTGCTTCGTTAATGCTGTTGATATATTCATCATTTTTTGCCTGCCATCCATTTGTGTGATCGAAGGTATGGTTACCTGCAGCGTGCCCTTCGTTTAATATACGTTCATAAATATGCGGATACATTTTCACATTTTTTCCGAGGCAGAAAAATGTTGCTTTTGCATTATATTTTTTTAACTGGTCGAGTATAAAAGGTGTTGCGGTTTCGTGTGGCCCATCATCAAATGTGAGGTATAATTCTTTTTCTTTTGTGGAAATGCTCCATACTAATGAAGAATTTAATTTACTAAACCATGTTGGTATTCGTGGCAAATAAAACATGGTTCAAAATTATGCTTTATGCGTAAATGAAAAAGCAAATAGCTGAGCAGAAATGCCATAGCGGCACTCGTAACAATAATTATTTTTTACTTACAAGAACAATTACTTCATCAGGTTCGTCATCAGTCATTTTTATTGGCTGAATGATGAGCGTGTTTTTTTGTAGTTGTGATTTTATAACGGAATTATCTTTTAATAAATACGCTTTTGTAATTTTCTTGTATGGAAAGTTTTCGAGTGTGATTGATGTTGCGTTTTTATCAAGCACATGCACAAACATGGTATCATTTTTTTGCGTGATACAACCCCATGTTTGCGGACGAATATAACCGCCTTTTGTATTGTAAATACTCGTACTAAATGTATGCAGCCAGTTGCCAATGTAAGCCAGCCTTTCCTGGAACTCCGGTTGAACTTTTCCGTTTGGCATCGGGCCTATATTTAATAAAAGGTTAGCACCATAACCACTTGCTCTTACTAATATATCTATCAATTGTTTTGTTGATTTATAGGAAGTGTCAGTAATATTAAAACCCCAGGAATTATTCATTGTTATACATGATTCAAGCGGCAATGCAGATGGCTTTTGATAATTAAGGCCTCCTTTATTTTCACTTGGCAAATCCTGCTCAAACATTTGAAAATCTTCGCCGGGCAATGGATCAAGATGATGATTATTGCCAATTAAGCATTGCGGTTGCAACTTATGAATAAGCCCATAAATTTCGTTCAAATGCCAGTCAACTTTTGGTGTTCTGTCAGCAGCGCCTTCTGGGGCTGTCTGATCCCAATAACCATCAAACCAAATACCTGCGATATCACCATAATTAGTAAGCAATTCAGTAAGTTGCTGCTCCATAAATTTTATATAATTATTCCAATCACCATGCACAGTTCTGCCGGTTCCCTGCCCGGTTCTTCCCGTCCAATAACTATAATCATCGCGCCGCCAATCAAGCAATGAATAATATAAAAACAGTTTTACGCCTTGTTTATGGCATTCATCCGCCATCATCTTTACAATGTCTTTATGATAAGGCGAGTTCATAATATTAAAATCAGAAACCTTTGTATCCCACATGCTAAACCCATCATGATGACGTGTAATTAAAGTAATGTAATTCATGCCTGCATTCTTCGCCATAGAAACCCATTGTGCTGCATCAAAATCTAATGGATTGAAAAAATCCATCAGCCTTGTATAATTTTTTACAGTGATGTTTCTATTGTTCATTACCCATTCGCCATCACCGGGAATACTGAATGGACCCCAATGTATAAACAGCCCAAACTTCGCATCACTAAACCATTCTCTCGCATTAAGGTTTTGCTGCGTTGGAATATATTGCTGCGCATTAGCCAAATTAAAAAAAGGAAGAAGGCAAAAAAAAGATAAAAGCTTTTTCATACAAATGGCATTAATGTTTGAAGATATGAACTATCAAACATTTCGTTTATCCTTTTAGATATGCTGCATGAAAATAAATGGCATAATTTTTTAGCAACCTATTTTAAAAAAATAAATTATGCGTGATTGGTTAAGAACTTTAATTGCAGGTTATGGAGCCTACAGATGGGGTGGTGGTTGTCTTGGAACGATAGTAGTTTTCGTACTTATTTATTGGGCATTAGGGCATTGTTGAAATGGAATACAGCGTGTAAAATTTTTTCTTATTTCGTATCAGGAATTAAGAAAATTGCTTACACTTTTTTCCCATAGCGTGGGATTCTTTAGCAATAGGTTCTCGTGGCGGCAACCGGGATAAACAACAAGCTGTTTTTTTGTTGAACCAAGATTTTTATAAATACTTTCTGTTTCGGCTCTTGATACGTTTTCATCACGGTCGCCCCATTGTACCAAAGCGGGGCAGGTAATACCTTTTACATATATTTCCGGCTTTACTTTAAACATCCAAATACCTTGTTCTGCAGATCCCCAAAAAGTAAGTATTGTTGCCAAAGGTTCTTCGGGTTCATGCATACTGTTCCGTACAAGCCCTTCTGCTGCGTCCGTCATTACACCAAACGATTTTTCCAATATAATTTTTGATGGATGCATTTGCGGATCATCATGCATTGCTTTTGTAACAGAAGCAGCGCCCATTGAGCTTCCCCATAAAACAATATTTTTTTCACCCGTATTTTTTATAAAATAATAGGCTGCTCTTACATCATCCGCTTCGTGATAGCCCATTGAGCAAACATCACCCTGGCTAAGCCCGTGGCCCCTGAAATCAATCATAAAAACATTGTACTGCATTTTATAAAACGCTGTAGCTTCCGGTATAAGTTCGCTGCGGCTGCTTTCATAGCCATGAAACATAACAACGGTGCCTTTAACCGCACTGTCCCCGTTGTGTTTTAAATACCATGCAGCAAGTTTTAGCGTGTCAGATTGTATGAATAAAGTTTGATGTGGAACCGTTAAAGAATCTACTACAAGCTGGCGCGGATGCTGCTTGCCAAAAATGCGGTCAAACTTTTTTTCAAATGCTGTTGAATGGGTTTGCTTGGTAACTTTTTTGTTTGAAAAATGCGTGAAAGTAAATGCCTGCCAAACGCAAACTGCATTAATAAGAATAAATAAAACAAGTAAAGTATAAGCAGCTTTTTTAAAAAACTTTCTGTTGCGCATAAAAAATTATACGCAAAGTTGAAAACGGATATCTAAAGAAAACTATAATATTAAATTGATAACAAAACTTAAACAGGAATTGCGTTAAGATTTGGCTGTGTGCGGGAATGATTTTTGCAATGCTGCATCTTTATTAATTTTTTGAAAGTATTTTTTTGCAACGATTAACATACCAAAACTTTCTCCATCTTCTTTATTTAAATGGCGATGATGCATTTTATGCGCCCAGCGAATGGCTTTTATATATTTGTTATTACTTTTTGTAAATAATTTAAACCGTTGATGGATGATTATTTCATGTATTAAAAAATAAGCAAATCCATACATAGTAACACCCGCACCAATACTAACTAACGACCAATTTTGATACATGCAGCCAAGCATAATACATAACCAGCTTGGTATGGCGAAAATTAAAAAGAAGGCATCATTTTTTTCAAAAAAACCTTTTGAAGGCTGGTGATGATCTTTATGTAAATACCATAAAAAACCATGCATTACATATTTATGCGTAAGCCATGTAATGCCTTCCATAATTAAAAAAGTTGCCAAAGAAATTAAGGGATAAATTATCCAGTTCATAAAAAGGTTCTTAATACTAAAAAAAACAATAGCTGAATTATAAACAAATGTACTGCGAATATGTTGCGCCTATCATAGTTAAGCTTTCTAAAAAGTGCCAGCAACAACGCGCTTATAATTGCCCAGCATATATAATTGTATGTTGGAATATGATTGTTTTGCCATTGCCAAAAGCCAAGTTTTACAGCAACAGGTTCCATAACCCAATCAAACAAAACAGCAAGAAAAGTTGCATCCATTATAAACGATGTTATCATCATGCGTTTATGTATAACAATGCCTTTCTCGTTTAGCTTTTTCAATATATAAGATTCATAAAATTGCGTAACCATGCCTGTACAATAAATAATCAAAAACCAGTTAATGCCAATTATTAGCGGCACATTAAAAAACTTATATCCTAAAACGCTTCCATAACTGTATTTACCAAATAAGATTGCCGTGTTTACGCCTAATACTTCTGCGGCAAAACCTGCAATAATTGCAACGAAGAAAAAGCCGATAAATCTTTTATTTTTTAAAGGATGTGTTATAATAAGCAGATCAACCATTAATATAAGATTGAACCATGTATTTTGTATGAACCAGTTTTTATACGGTGTAAACAAAATGCCGATAAGCGCGCTGATATGAAAAAGCAATGCAAGAAAAACACAGGCTTTTATCAGAATTTTTCTATCCATGCTGCTTCCATTTTTTGCTGTCACTTACAATTATGTCAGAAGTTATTTGCGCACTTTTTAAACATAAAGGAATACCGCCGCCGGGATGTACACTTCCACCAGTAAAATATAAACGGTGAATATCTTTTGAAAAATTAGGATGACGCAGAAAAGCTGCGTTGCGCGAGTTGGAGCTTGTGCCATATAATGCGCCTGCAAAACTTGATGTTTGTTCTTCGATTAGTTTTGGATGTAAAACAGCTTCTGTTTCAATTAAAGGTTCAATATTAGTTTGTAAAAGCCGGCTAAGTTTTGTAAGAATATTTTTTTTGTAAAAACTGATGACTGCTTCTTCGCTAATGCTTGCATCGCTTGGAACATTTACCATTACAAACCAATTTTCTTTTCCGGAAGGCGCATGAACGCCGGGTTCCATTTTTGATGTGATGTTGATATAAATTGTTGGATCGTTGTATGGCTTTTTTGTTTTGAAAATACTGTTGAATTCTGCTTCGTAATTTTTACTAAAAAAAATATTATGCAATTGCAATTGCATAAATTCTTTCTTAATTCCCCAATAAAAAACCAATGCACTGCTGCTGCGTTCCTGTTTTAAAATTTGTTTTGCTTTATATGTATTGTTCAATAATTGCAGGTATGTAAAATAAATATCAGCATTACTTATAACAACATCTGCAAAAATATTTTCATTATGTACAACAATGCCTTTTGCTTCATTATCGCTTTCAATAATGCGTTGAACCGGTGAATTAAAATTAAAGGTTACACCTTTTTTTATTGCAAGATGATATAAAGCTTTGCTGATGGAGATCATTCCGCCTTCAGCATAAAAACTTCCTTCATTTATTTCAAGATGTGGAATTAATTTAATCATACCCGGCGCTTTATAAGGATTGCTGCCATTATATGTTGCAAAGCGATTGAACAATTGTATAACGTGTGGCGAACGAAATTTTTTTTGATTGTTTTTATGCAATGTTGAAAAAATATAACCCGGTTTTACTGATGCTAATGCTTTTAAAAAACCATTTTGCCCGAATAGTTTTTTTTGTATGGAATGATTTAAAAAAATACTTCCAATGTTCTTATAAATTTTTTCTGATTCTTTTAAATAAGTGATAACATTTTGTGATGGCTCATTGGTTTTTGCCTGTAATTCTTTTGCGAATTTTTCAGTATCAGCATAAGCATTGATAACGATTCCATCTTCATAAAAATATTTGCAGGTAATATCAAGTTTTTGATAATGTATATATTCATTTATGTCTTCGCCGGCAAGCGTAAACAGTGCTTCAATATTTTGCGGTTGTACAAATAAACTCGGACCAGTATCAAAACTAAAACCATCTTGCTTTAGCACATTTAATTTGCCGCCTGCGTAAGTATTTTTTTCAAAAACAGTTACGGCAAAACCCTGCAAAGCGAGGCGAATGGCACAAGCCAAACCTGCGATACCTGAACCAATTATAAAAGCTTTTTGTTTTGCTGACATTAATTAAACAACGGCGGCAACAGATTGCAATTGCCATTTTTTTATGAGCGGAAAAGCAATTAAAAACCATGCAGTAAATTTATTTGGATGTGTTTGCAGGTCTGATTCAATTTCTTCCATTAATCTGAAACAAATATCTTTTACTTCGTGCTTATTAAAATTTATTTCGCCATTATATACGCCCGTAAATACATGATCAAATTCATGCTCTGTTAATCCATTTTCAAAAGAAGCGTTGTAAGTAAAATGAAAGATTTCTTTAAGCAGTGTTTCGAAACCTAATTCTTCTTTCAATCTTCTTCTTGCTGCAGTTTCAGTTGCCTCGCCTGGTTTAGGATGGCTGCAGCAGGCATTCGTCCATAAGCCGCCGCTGTGGTATTTATTTATAGCGCGTTGCTGCAGTAACATTTCTTTTTTGTTATTGAAAATAAAAACACTAAAAGCGCGATGCAGTATGCCTTTACGATGGGCTTCCATTTTTTCTAAAATACCAATTTCTTCGTCGCGCTCATTTACTAAAATAACTTCTTCCATTTTTTAAAAATAAGAGTTTATAAAGTGCAGTTGATTTTATTCTTTGTAGAAATTAACGTATTAACACGGTTGTTCCTTTCAGTGAAAATAACTGTTTGGTATCGCGGTTTGTATAACGCAACATCCAAACATAAGTGCCCGCTGCCTGCGGGTTGCCATTAACCCTGCCATCCCATTTTTTTGTCCAGTCTTTTGTGTCAAAAACCAATTGTCCCCAACGGTTATACACCCTGAATTCAAGGTTATCTGCTTTGTAGGCGTTAAGCGGGTAAAGATAATCATTAAGCCCGTCACCATTTGGTGTAAATGCGGAAGGAACAGCAATATAACAATTGTAAAAAACTTTCATCATTGTTTGTGATGTATCGTAACAACCAATATTGTTTTTAACAATTAATGCGGCAGGAAAAACGCTTCCCTGCGATGTTAATGGCGCGGTATAATATTTTGGTGGCGGGCTTTGCAGAATGCTTGTTGTGCCATCACCAAAAATCCAATACCAGCCTGTAATTTGCCCAGTGCTTGAATCTGTAAATGTTGCTGCATCTTCCGGACATAATTGTGTTGGTGCAACATTAAAACGTGATATTAATTGATTGTTCAACATAATATCAGCAGAAGATGTATCTGTACAAACACCATTTGTTACAGCAAGCTGAATATGTTTTGCGCCATAATCATTAAACAGAAATAATGAATCTTCTGCATTGCTTGTGCCGTTTATATCAAAAATCCAATTCCAGGCATCCACGTTATTGCGCCCGTCGTGTGCATAAAATAAAGTGTCAAATACACAACCTAAACCAACGCTGTAATTAAATGCAGCAGACACCGTATCTGAAGTAATAAAATTTACTGCTGAACCTGCCGGGGTTTCCTGCGCGCATTCATCAGTTAATGTGTTGCCATCACTTCCTTTTTGCAGGGTGATGGTAAAGTTTCCGGCATTTTCAATTGCCTTATTAAGCTTAACATTTATTGTGTATGATAATCCATCATTACAACTATCTCCAAATGCATTTATTACCGTAACAGGTACGTTTCCGGTTACTACAAAATCACTTCCATCAGCAGCTATAGAATTACATTGAATTTTTTTTCTGAAAACAAGTTGCAAAACATCTGGCGCACATTGTACAGGCGACACACTATCCATTGGCGTTGGAACAAGCGGGTAAATTGTAAATGGTACTGCTGAGCTGTCAGGCACGTTATTATTACAATCATCAAGCAATGTATTTTTATCTGAACCGTTTACTATTTCTACTGAATAATTTCCGGGTGGTAAAGGTTTATCAATGGTGAGTTGCACAGAATCAAGATCAAAAGCACTGTTACAATTAACGCCACTGGCTGCTATTA
>JBDUEO010000107.1:0-8857 GCA_040002335.1 Parafilimonas sp.
CAAACGTTCCAACTACGTGGGATGAAACCATTCCGCTTGATGGTAAGGTTGGTGAATATGTTGCGGTTGCGCGGCGCAAACAAAATAATTGGTTTATTGGTGCAATGACCAATTGGAATGCAAGAGATATTACAATTGATTTTTCGTTTTTGCCTGCGGGAAATTATACAGCAGAAATATTTAAAGATGGCGTAAATGCAGATCGTGATGCAACGGATTATAAAAAAGAAATTGTTCAAATAAACGCGGGTGATAAATTAAAGATTCATTTAGCGCAAGGCGGAGGTTGGACTGCAAGAATTACTAAGAATTAAAATTTAAGAATATTTTTTGGTTACAAGCTGCGGTGTTTCATGGTATCACGGTTGTGTCACTCACTTATACTAAATGTTTTCATGGCAGCTATGAACTCAAATTCAATTTTTATTCAAAATATAGTAGCCACAAAAACACTAAGAAAACTTTGTGCCTTCGTGGCTTTGTGGCAAAATAATTTATTAAAAACATCAAACATGCGATTAATTGTCTCAGTCTTTTTTCTTTCATGCATTATTCAATTAAATGCACAACCCGTAAAACAACATGGCGCTTTACATGTGCAGCAAACGCAGTTGGTCGATGAACATAACAACCCTGTTGTATTGCGTGGAATGAGTTTTGGCTGGAGTTGTTTTCATCCACGGTTTTACACTGCAGGCGCAGTAAATACGTTGGTGCACGACTGGCATTGTTCAGTAATAAGAGCAGCGTTAGGAGTTGAACCTGCAAATGGTTATAAAGAAGATTCTGCAACACAAATCAAAGTAATAAGAACAGTTATTGAAGCCTGCATAAAAGAAGGCGTATATGTTATTATTGATTGGCACAGCCATAACATCAACCTGAAAGAAGCTAATGCATTTTTTAAAACAATGGCAACCGATTATGGCAAATATCCAAACGTAATTTATGAGCTGTATAATGAGCCTGATTATGAAAGTTGGGATAGCGTTAAGATGTATGAAACAGCAATCATTTCAACCATAAGATCAATCGATAAAAAGAATTTAATTCTTGCAGGTTGCCCGCACTGGGACCAGGATATTAACCTCGTTGCAGCATCGCCTTTGACAAATGTTTCGAATGTTATGTACACAATGCATTTTTATGCAGGCACACATAAACAATATTTGCGCGATAGGTGTGACAGCGCATTAAACAAAGGCATTCCAATTTTTATTTCTGAATCTGCCGGCATGAGTGCAAGCGGCGATGGGCCAATTGATGACGCTGAGTGGCAACGCTGGATTGATTGGTGCGAACAACATAAAATAAGTTGGATAACATGGTCTGTTTCAGATAAAGATGAAACCTGTTCTGTGTTGCAAAAATCAGCATCATCAAACGGCGGATGGAAAGATGAAGATTTAAAAGAATCAGGAATAAAAGTGAGAGATAAATTGCGAAAATATTAATATACATATTCAATCTATAAATTATCAATATGAAAAAAGTTATCCTGTTTTTATTGCTTATTATTAGCTTAAAATCATTCGCTCAAAAATATGATGGGCTTGCATTAACGCCGCCAATGGGTTGGAATAGCTGGAACACTTTTGAAACAAATATTTCTGAAGATCTTGTAAAAGGTATTGCAGACAGTATGGTTTCATCAGGTATGAAAGATGCCGGTTATAGTTACATTGTTTTAGATGATGGATGGATGGCAATGCAACGTGATAGTATTACTGGAAATCTTGTTCCTGATCCAAAAAAATTTCCGCATGGTATGAAAGCGCTTGTTGATTATGTGCATGCAAAAGGCTTAAAGTTTGGTTTATACAATTGTGCTGGTACAAAAACATGTGCAGGTTATCCCGGCACACGCGGATATGAATACCAGGATGCACGGTTTTATGCTTCGCTTAATATTGATTATTTAAAATTTGACTGGTGTTATGCTGATAGTTTGAATGCCGTAGAAGCATATACAACTATGAGCAAAGCATTGAAGGCCGCTGGTCGCCCGATTGTGTTTAGTTTATGCGAATGGGGAACAGATCATCCATGGACGTGGGCAGCAAATGTTGGTGAATTATGGAGAACAACAGGAGATATTTATAACTGTTTTGAAGGGCAAAAAAATATGGGCAGTTGGAGTGCAAACTGCGTGATGCACATCGTTGACCTAAACGAGCCTTTACGCAAATATGCTGGTCCCGGCCATTGGAATGACCCTGATATGCTGGAAGTTGGAAAGGGTATGACTGTAAGCGAAGACCGTGTGCATTTTTCGTTGTGGTGCATAATGGCCGCGCCATTGATTGCAGGAAATGATATAAGAAAAATGAGTGAAGCAACTATAATGATCTTAACCAACAAAGATGCCATTGCAATTAACCAGGACGCACTTGGTGTACAGGGTTTCAGGTATACATCAAAAGATAGTTTGGAAACATGGTTCAAGCCTTTAAACAATGGTGATTGGGCTGTATGTTTTGTAAATCGTTCTGCTCAATCACAAAAAATAAATTTTGACTGGAAGAATGAAAATGTAAATGATACACTTTCTTCAAGACAATTAAATGCAGCAGCAACAACGTATAAAATTATGGATGTATGGACGAAAAAAAATCTCTCAACAACTGCAAAAAATTTAGATGCAAATGTTGCATCGCACGATGTGTTGATGTTGAGATTAAGTAAAAATTAAACTTGAAGATCCTATTAAACTGATGAAAATATTTTCATACCATATTTTATTTTTTATACTGATTTGCGCTTCAATAAAAGCACAAACAATGGATGAGCATATCAGGTTAAACCAACTTGGCTTTTATCCGGGTGCTGAAAAAATTGCTGTTGTTATTAACGATTCTGCGGATGATAATTTTTATATTATCAACACATATAAAAATGATACTGCATTCAAAGGAAACTTAAGTTTAATTCACCAGTCAGCCAATTCTTCGCTTACAACGCGCATTGCAAATTTTACTGCTTTTAATAAGCAGGGAGAATATATTGTTGTTGCAGGCAATCAACAATCTTATCCATTCAATATAGAAAAAAATGCTTTGCACGATGTTGCTGTTGCATCATTAAAAGGTTTTTATTATATCCGTGCATCAATGCGTTTAGAAGAAAAATATGCAGGCAAATGGGCGAGGGCAGAAGGCCATCCTGATACGGTTGTGTATGTACATGCTTCTGCTGCAACAACGCAACGCCCGGAAGGCACCATTATATCAACACCCGGCGGTTGGTATGATGCGGGCGATTATAATAAATACATTGTAAACAGCGGCATCAGCACGGCAACATTATTATCGGCTTATGAAGATTTCGCTTCTTATTTCGATACATTAAAAACAAATATTCCTGAAAGTAAAGATGCCGTTCCCGATATTTTAAATGAAGCATTGTACAACATTCGCTGGATGTTAACGATGCAGGATCCGAACGATGGTGGCGTATATCATAAATGCACCAATGCAGTATTTGATAAAATGATCATGCCCGATGAAGCAACTGCAAAAAGATACGTGGTGCAAAAATCAACAGCCGCAACGCTTGATTTTGCTGCCGTAACAGCGCAGGCAAGCCGCATCTTTTCAAACTATAAAAAACAATTTCCCGGCTTGGCAGACAGTTGCTTAAAGGCAGCAGAATATGCCTGGCAATGGGCTGAAAAAAATCCTGCTGTTTATTATAATCAGAATGAAATGAACAAACAATTTCAACCCGCAATAACTACCGGTGATTATGGCGACAGGCATGTGAATGATGAATTTTTTTGGTCGGCCTGCGAGTTATATGCCACCACAAAAAATGAGGCTTACTACAAAACGATCAATGATAATATTAGTACAGCATTTTCACTTCCGTCATGGAATAATGTATCAACGTTAGGTGATTATACATTGATAAGAAAACAGGAATATTTGCCTGAGCATAAAGCAGATATATCAGCTTTAAAAAATAAAGTAATTGCCATTGCCGATAACTATATTGAAAACATAAACACAAGCGCGTTTGAAACAGTAATGGGTGAAAACAAGCGCGATTTTAATTGGGGCAGTAATGCCAATGCGGCCAATGAAAGTATTGTTTTAATAAATGCATATTTTATTACGCAAAGCAAAACTAATCTTGATTATATACTTGGCAGAAATGCAACCGGCTATTGCTTTGTAACAGGCATTGGTACAAAAAGTACAATGCATCCGCATCATCGCCCTTCCATTGCAGATAGTATTGCTGAGCCGGTTCCGGGCTTAATGACAGGCGGCCCAAATCCGGGCATGCAGGATGGTTGCCATTACGATTTTACAGAACCTGAAACAGCTTATGTTGACAGCGATTGCGCGTATGCATCTAACGAAATTGCTATTAACTGGAATGCGCCACTGGTATATGTTTCAAACGCGATAGAAGCATTACAACATCAATTAAAATAACATTATACACTAAAAAAAAAGCCATGAAAAAAAATCAACTTTTATTATTCCTTGCGTTATTATTTACAATGAACGTGAGCGCACAGTTGCCCATATTTAATTCTGTAACTGCAAACGCATCCAGCATTGCAAAATATGATAAGTTTGAGTTAACGATTGACCTTACCGCAGCGTACACCAATCCTTATAACTATGATGATATTGCAACGCAGTGCATCTTTATTTCACCATCAAATAAAAAAGATACCGTTGATGGTTTTTATATGGAAAACTATTCGCTTAATACAACAACTGGCGCTTTAACCGATTTGGGAACGCATAATTTTAAAGTGCGTTTTTCACCTGCTGAAACCGGAACATGGAGTTATTTTCTTTCTGCAAAAAATACTGAAGGAACAACCACGCAACCATCCGCAACTTTTCAATGTACCACTTCATCATCGCATGGTTTTATCAAAAAAAATAACACCAACTATTTAAGTTTTGATGATGGCACACAATATATTCCTGTTGGAGAAAATATGGGTTGGCAGGATAATAATGTTGTAACCGATTATAACAGCTGGCTTGGAAAATTATCAACCAATGGCGGCAATTTTATTCGTGTGTGGATGAGCGATTGGGCTTTTGCGCTCGAATGGAAAAATGGCGATAATGGTTTTGACGGCCTTGAACAATATAAGCAAACCAGCGCTTATTATTTAGACTGGCTGCTTGATAAATGCAGTGATGTAAATGTGTATATGGATTTGTGTTTAAATCATCACGGGCAGGTTTCAACTGCTATAAATCCTGAATGGAATGATAATCCATACAATACCGTAAATGGCGGCCCGTGTGCAAATACCTGGGATTTTTTTACAAACACATCCGCTAAATCGTATTATCAAAACAGGCAGCGTTATATAATTGCGCGTTATGGTTATTCAAAAAATATTGAAAGCTGGGAATTGTTTAATGAAGTTGATTTAACCGATCAGTTTGATGCACACCAGGCGGATGTTACAAGCTGGCACGATCAGTTTTCAACGTACATAAAATCAAAAGATGTGTACCAGCATCTTGTAACAACAAGTTATGCCAACAGCAGTAATGATCCGGATACATGGAAGTTGCCAAACATTGATTATACACAAACGCATAATTATGTGAGCGCGCCTGATATTGAAAACGTGCTTGCAACTGATTCAAAGAATTATATAACATCTTACAGCAAGCCAACTTTAAATGGCGAATTTGGTTTAGGTGGTGATGGAAGTATGGCTACTTCGCTCGATCCAAATGGCGTATATATTCATAATTCAATTTGGGGCACTTCTTTAAGCGGTGCAATGGGCGGCGCGATGACATGGTGGTGGGATACATACATCGATCCCCAGAATTTATATTATCACTACAAACCATTATCATCTTTTGTTGCCGGTATTAAATTGAAAGATGATAATTATAAAAGCGTGAGCGCAACCATAATCGGCGGGCAGAAATCTGACCTTATCGTTTCTCCGGTCGAAAATTTTGTAAAGGCAAGTGCATCAGATTTTACAATTGATGCCAACGGAAATATTACGCCCGATGCAGGTAATCTTAGCCAGTATTTATTCGGCAGTACCTACAACACACAATATAGAAACCCGCCAACATTTCATATTACGTACACAGATGATGGCCAGTTCAAAGTGGTAACTGCTGGAAGCGTTTCTTCTTCATCGCCTAAAATAACTATTTATGTAGATGGCACGCAGGTATTAAACGATGATGCAACCATCAACACAACCTATTCAGTAGATATTGCAAAAGGCGCGCATGATATAAAAGTGGATAATTTAGGTGTTGACTGGGCGCAGATTTCAAATTATACATTTACCAATATTGCCCCGCCTTTAGAAGATTATGTGTTGCAATCAGCAGATAAAAATTATGCGGCAGGCTGGGCATTAAACAAGCAATATAACTGGCAATATTTAAATAATAACGGAGGCATAGCACCTGCGCCTGTAACCGGCACCAGCATTGTAATTCCGGGTTTAAACAATGGAACATACACTGTAGATTTATACAGTTGTTCAACAGGGCTTGTAACCAGTACTTTGAATGCAACGGTAACGAGTGGCATGCTGACTATTCCATTGGCATCTGTTGCATGGGATGTTGCATTTACGGCTACAAACCAGGCGGTTCTGGCGCTTGATGTTTCAAAATTTTATGGAGAGCAACAAGCCAATCAAAACATTTTGCATATAGATATTGCGCAAAGCCAAAATGTAAAAACCGTTGCACTTGAAAGAAGCAGCGATGGTATTCATTTTGCAGTCTTGAATAATGTAAGTGCAAAATGGAGTTCAATAAACGGAACGCATATTTATACAGATGTGCAGCCGTTGCAGGGAAATAATTTTTACAGGTTGAGTGTAACAGATAATGATGGAAAACAAACCATTTCGAATGTAGTATTGCTGAATAATAAAAACATTAAAATTGGTTTTTATCCAAATCCTTTTAAAGATTATGTGATGATGCGCGCAGATGCCGGGAAATATTTTGTAATGATCATAGATAACAAAGGCAGGAATATTTTTAATAATGTTATAAATGCAAGCGGGGATGATATCAAAATTTCATTACCTAATATTACAACAGGTGTTTATTATATTGCTGTAAAAGATGAAAATGGAAATATCATTCAAAAAGAAAAGATTGTGAAGTAAAAGGAAGAAATCCCCAAAGAGCGGCGGCGTTCATCAGTAATGGTGGCGCCGTTCGTATTTTAAGAACGTACTAAAATTATATAAGCGCTTATATAATTTTTAGGTTGATTTATTATCATTCCAAATAAATAAAATTGTATTTTTTTATTGCGTTATAGCTTTTTGAATGCGGCTTCTTGCAAGCATTAAAATTACCAAACCGGTTAAAGCGCTAATGAATATAACTAACGATGTTGGATAGCTGCCTTTTGCATGAAAGAAACCAACAGTTGACGATATTAATCCGCCAATACCCAACTGAATAAAGCCAAGTAAAGCAGAAGCGCTGCCGGCATTTTTTTCAAACGGTGCTAAAGCAATTGCAGCAGCATTTGGATAACCTAAACCGGCGCATGATACAATAATAAACAGCAATACAATGCTGGCGTATAATCCATACCAGTTATTTAAAACACCGATAAAATATACAGCAGCAGCAATAGTTTGAATGATGGCCGATACTTTATAAATCTTTTCACTTTTATATCTTTTTGTTAAAGAATGATTTAACTGGCTGCTGCCAATTAACCCAACAGATAATAATGCGAAAATGCCGCCATATACTTTTGCACTTACCTTAAACTCATCCATAAAAATGGCAGGCGAACCGGCTACATAAACAAATAAACCTGCGAACGAAAATGTGCCTGCCAATGTAAAAACATAGAACTGTGGCTGAAATAAAATTTGCTTAAATGTTTTTATAATGGGCGATGGTTTAAGCGATATGGTTTTATCTGGCTGTTGTCCTTCCGGTAAAAAAAATAGTACCAGCAACAAAACAATAAAAGCAATTATAGCAAGCGTAATAAAAACATATCTCCAGCCAAATGCATCTGCCACAAAACTGCCAACTGTTGGTGCCAATAAAGGCGAAAGGCCGATAACTAAAATAAGAAATGAAATAATGCCTGCGCTTTTATCAGGCGGAAAAAAATCGCGCACCATTGCCATTGCTGCCACTGCACCAACACAACCGCTAAGCGCTTGTATAAATCTCATGATCAGCAATGCGTTCATAGAATTTGATGCGCTGCAAATAATGCTGGCTATTATGTATAAGATCAATCCAATGTAAATAGGTTTTTTTCTTCCAAACCTGTCTAATAACGGACCGTATAAAATTTGTCCTGCTGCAAAACCTAAAAAATAAGTGGAGACAGATAAAGAAACATTTTGAATGGTTGTATGTAAATCGCCTGCAATGTTTGGAAAAGCAGGCAAGTACATGTCAATTGAAAAAGGGCCGATGGTATCTAATAATCCAAGTATAAGTATTAAAAAGAAGTTTTGCAGTTTACTTCTGTTTGTTGCACTTATCATTTTATTTTATCACTTATTCAGGCTGGTAATAAAGAATTATTACGCCTGATGCAAGCGTTTTTGTTTTGGTGAGTTTTAATTTAATTCTTTCATTAATGCTTTTAAATAAAGGGTTGCCATTACCTAAAATAACAGGGTTTACAATTAACCTGTATTCATCAATTAACCGCCATTGCGTTAACTCAGATACAATGGTGCCGCTTCCAAAAATAACGATGTCTTTACCTGGTTGTTGTTTCAGTTTTTTTACTTCTTCAACAATTCTTTCTTTTATAATGACAGAGTTATTCCATGACGCTTCTTCAAGCGTTTTTGAAAAAATAATTTTTTGAAGGCTGTTCATCTTTTGCG
>JBDUEO010000108.1:0-8806 GCA_040002335.1 Parafilimonas sp.
TTTAACACGTTTTGTTGAGCCAAAACTAAAATGATATACCCGGCTTTTACTTACACCTTTAAATATTCTTACGCCCGTCCTCCAAAGTTTCATAGAAAAATCAGGATCTGAATACATGCCGGGAGAAAATTCAATGCTATAACCGCCAACAAGCTGCCAAATATCCTTATGTACAACATTTGGCGGCCATGTTGCACCATTCCAATCATTAAAGTCAAGTGATTTGTATTCGCTCAACAATTTTTTTTCATCGAACGTATTAATATCGCGTCCATAATTTTTTTCAATAGAGCAAATGCTTTGTGCTTTAGGCTCAATAGCTGTTGCAGAAAGAAAAAAATTTTTATGACCAATGCCATCTATTTCTTCCCACAAAAATTTATCCCAGTCTTTACAAACGTACATATCATCATTTATGTACAATATATAGTCAGTATGCGCTAAAGTGCTGCAATAATTCAAGGCATAACACACACCAACATTTTCATCGCTGGCAGAATAATCAATATCCTGTTGTTGCTCTATCCATTCTCTCGTCCCATCTTTTCCATCATTTACATGTATAATAATCTGATGATTATACATTGAGTTTTGCCTGATGCTTTGTACGCATAATTTTAAATAGGAAAGATTATTCCAGGTTGGTATTAATATAGAAAATTTTTCATTAGTATGAACTGATCTTTTATAATATTGAATGCTGGTGTTGGTAATAATCATAAACCTAAAGCCTGTTTTTAATGCTTCAAAAACGATTGTTGCTTTAACTGTTTCGATATCTGCGCTTATAGCTACAACTAATGAAAAGGGTTGGTATTTTTGCTCTTTTTAAGTGATTGAATTTTTATCAGCGTAACCTAAATAAACCTGATATATTAATTTTCAGTTTCGGTTTCTTTTAAAAGCTTTTCATTTTTCCACCAACGGAAACCAATAAATCCGGCAACAGCAAATGGAGTAAGCATTAAGTAAAGAATACCTGCATTTAAACCTTTGCCTTGTTTTTGGCCTAACTGAGATGCAGTTGCTGTGCAAATAGAGCATTGCGCTTGTACGGAAGACATGTTTGCAAAAGCAAAAAACAAAACAAAACAAATTAGAATAAGCTTCTTCATGTTCAACAATTTCAGTGGCAAAGATACAAAGCATATTTCATGCATTCGCCTTTCGTAAAAGCTACATTTAAAATCAATCGTAAAAATATAATTTGCATAGATTCGTTTCAACTGAAGATTTTAATACGGATAAAGAAAGGTTTGGAATGCTGCAGGGAAAATATATATCAACCATACAAAAAATAAATTCATTATTGCCTGCAACTTGCCGGCCAAAATACCAGGCAGCAATATGCAGCCAATGCAATTATGTAAACGAAAATGATTATAATTTTTGTATCAATTGCGGTTATCCAATTCAAAATAATCAACTGGTAAATGTGTACCGCAAGCGTGTTCAGCAACGGCAAAATTTTTTATTTAAGGCAGAAAACGCGGTGCTGGTTGCAAGAGTTATTCTTTATGTAATGGGCGCATTTTTATCGTTGGGCATCTTTTTTATTTTTGCAAAAAGCAATCAGAAATATATTATTGTAGTAATGGCGTTATTGCTTTCCGGATTGTTTTTCTTTCTTGCATTCTGGAGCCGTAGAAATCCTTTTACCGCTTTACTAACATCTTTTATTATTCTTATTGTATTTTTTGCAATTAATATTTTTGAAAGATTGTCAGAATCGTTTACCACGCTTGAAGGCATAACCGGAATGTTTATTTGCGTTGCTTTATTATTCATTGTGCTAAAAGGTGTGCAGAGCGCTTATCGTATAAGTTTAATTAACGAAGAATTGCAGATAAGATGATAATGCCTGAAAAAGATGCAGATGAAACTTATTATTGCAACGCATGTAATAATGAAGTAAAAGGATATCACAGGTTTTGCTATAATTGCGGAGAATATCTTGGTTCTGACGGAACTACAATAAGCCTGTTTAACAATAGCAATTTGCAGGCTGCGTTTGCTTTTTTTATTGTGTATTTATTTGTTTGCCTTATTGTACAAACCACCAATTGGTTTGATAGTTATGATCGTCTTTTTTGGGTTGAAATATTTCTTGCGGCTTTTACTTTATATTATGTTTTTAAGAATTTTAAAACCATAAAACCCTTATTAAAGTTTCGCAACTTTAATATAATTCGCCTGGCAGGTTGCATTTCGCTGGCAGCTATTGGTTCTATCATCGTTAATATTATTATTACAAAACTTAATTTTTCTTTTTTTGGAACTGATACAAGTTACTACGATCGCTATAGCGTTTATACAATGCCTGCGGCAGTCATGATTTATTCAATTGCTGTATATCCTGCCATATTTGAAGAGCTTGCTTTTCGCGGTGTGTTGTATAATTACCTTAATACTTTTTTAGATGAGCGTGTGGTAGTAATTGTAACCGGGTTTACATTCGGTATTATGCACCTTAGTTTTATTTCATTGTTTTGGCTGGTGCCTTTTGGTATTCTTGTTGGCGTTATGCGAAAAAGATTTGGCAACATTTGGTATGGCGTTATCTTTCATTTTACATTTAATTTAATTGCAGTGCTTTTTGATTTATACAGGCATGGACATTTGGGAAATTAGGAATTATTATTAGTTACAACGCTATCCAAACACCAATTAACTGGCAAATAAATCCAATAAATAATCCCATATAAATTTCTGCAGTAGAATGCTCGTTTAGCAAAAGCCTTGCTGTACAAATTAGGCCGGCTAATAATGTGGCAATAATTATATCGGTGCCTAAAAATGTTTGATAATGTAAACAGGTAAGAATTACAAATATCAATAAAGTGCCTGCACCCATTGCATGCATGCTTATCTTAATAAAATTATTGATCACTAAGCCAAAAACAGTGTTTAAGAAAATACCGAAATAGAAAAATTTAAGCACATCAGGCTGATCAGTAAATGTTCTGCTTAAATACCACAGCCACCAATAAAAGATCATCGTAATAATGTATGGAATAATGCGGTCTTTCTGCGTGCGCAAAAAAATAGTATCAATAAATTTTAATCTCCATAAAAGAAAAACAGGAAAAGCCGGGAAGAAGGTTGCATTTATAAAAACGCTGATGGTTTTAAACATTAAACCAACAACAGTAATATCATCAAAATGAATTGGAAAGCGTTTCGTTAACCAAAAAAAAACATACACCGGTATAAAAAGCGGGTGCATTATATACGATACAAATTTTGCAAAAACTTTTAAAGGTGCGGGCTGCTCGCCCAAAGTATTTACGGCAATTTCCTGTTGCATATTTTATAGTTCTTTGCGTAACCGCGCAACGGGAATATTTAATTGTTCACGATATTTTGCAACAGTTCGCCTTGCAATGTTGTAACCTTTTTCCTGCAGTAATTCGGTTAAGCGTTCATCGCTTAAAGGTTTCTTTTTATTTTCTGCTTCAACCAAATCGCTCAATATTTTTTTCACTTCACGGGTACTCACTTCTTCGCCGCTGTCTGTACTTAACGATTCGCTGAAGAAAAATTTTAAACGATAAGTTCCAAACTCTGTTTGCACAAATTTGCTGTTGGCAACGCGGCTTACGGTTGAAATATCAAGCCCTGTAATTTCAGCGATATCTTTTAATATCATCGGCTTTAGTGTGGTTTCATCGCCGGTAAGAAAAAAATCTCTTTGATAATGCATAATAGCGCCCATTGTACTAATCAATGTGTTTTGCCGTTGCTTTATCATATCAATAAACCATTTTGCAGAATCTATTTTTTGTTTGATGAAAAGCACTGCTTCTTTCTGGCGTTTATCTTTCTTTGCGCCACGATCGTATTCTTTCAGCATATCACGATAACCTTCGCTGATGCGTAAGTCAGGGGCATTTTTTGAATTAAGTGAAAGATCTAATTTGCCGGCAGTATTTATAATAAAAAAGTCAGGAATAATATAACTCTCAGCTTTGTTTACTTCACCAACATTGCCGCCCGGCCGCGGATTTAATTTTAAGATCAGCGTAATTACTTCTTTCAATTCATCGTCCGGAATATTTAATCCACGCTGAATTTTTTCGTAATGTTTTTTTGTAAATTCATCAAAGTATTTATCAACCACTTTTACAGCAAGCGTTACTTCTCTGCCATCAACCTGCTGTCGCAACAACTGCAACATTAAACATTCCTGTAAGTCTCTTGCGCAAACGCCCGGCGGATCGAACTGCTGAATTAGTTTTATGATCTCTTCAATTTCTTCTTCAGATGCATCAATGTTTTGCCTGAATGCAAGGTCATCAACTATCGAACTTAGTTCACGCCTTAAATATCCATCATCATCAACACTGCCAACAATTTGTTCGGCAATTTTTAATCTTCTTGCATCTAAAGATAACATGCCCAACTGACCGACCAATAAATCGTGCAACGTTGTTTCAACCCTTAGCGGAATTGTTTTCTGTTCTTCATTATCGCCATAATTATCATCGCGTAATTTATAATCTGCCACTTCATCATCTCCATCAGCCACATAATCAGAGATGTTTATGTTTTCATATTCATCTTCACTGCCATCATATTCTTCTTCAGGTGCATCATATTCCTCCACATGTTCTTCAAAACCATCTTCGCTGCCTTCTTCGGTAACTTCCAGTGCAGGATTTTCTTCCAGCTCCTCCTTGATCCGTTCCTCAAGATTTGCCGTAGGTATTTGCAACAATTTCATTAACTGAATTTGCTGCGGCGATAACCTTTGTAATAATTTTTGCTGTAATGTTTGACTTAATGCCATTGCTGTTCCCCGTAAGTTTAATCAATTATTAAGATGCAAAGTAATTACTTGTTGTAAATTTACCTGCAAATATGAACTCGAAAAAGAAAACATTCTTTGCTATAACTGTTAAAATGCTCTTCTCAATCACGTGCCTGCACGCGCAGGTTTTAAAAGATTCTGCGAAGACAGACAGTGTGCATTTTTTTTCGATGTACAGTAGCGCATTTTATGCAAAACAGTCCGTATTACCAAATCAATTGCCCGGAAATTTTTATGCAAAACAGTTGCCTTTTTTCTGTACCAAAGAATTACAGGTACAGCAGGCAATTGGCTTTCCCATAAAATTTCGTGTAGGTTCCGTGCAGGATTGTGACAAGCTTGAAGGAAAAGACCGTTAGTATTTTTTTTGTAGGGCTTTTGTATTTATCTCACCAATTATTTTTTTAAAGCGTTTGATGAACGCCGCATAAGCGGTTTACAACTGACATAGCTAAAGTTGTATGATGACTTAGCGTCTCAGGAATAATGCATTTAATATACAGGCTGACAGAAAATTTATTTTACCTATTTTTAATTTACAATAGAGCGAAAGAGGTGGAGACCAGAACCACTTTAATAACGGGGCGACACCGAAAAGCCATACGAGTAGGAAAATTAAAAAAAAATATGCCTAAGTATGTAATTGAACGGGAAATTCCCGGAGCCGGTAAATTATCTGCTGAACAATTAAAGGGAATTTCACAAACTTCCTGTGGAGTGTTAAGTAATATGGGACCGCAAATACAGTGGTTGCAAAGTTATGTAACAGCAGATAAAATTTATTGCATTTACATTGCACCTAATGAAGAAATGGTTCGTGAACATGCAAGCCAAGGTGGCTTTCCTGCAAATTCTGTAAGTGAAGTAACTACAATCATTGACCAGACAACGGCAGAATAACACATTTAATTTGAAGGGCATTTTTTTCAAACTGTTTTAAGTAAAATAAGAAATTGACTGCAGGATATTTTGTACGTGAAATTATAGAAACTTAAATTGTAGGAGGCATGCAAACTTCGCAGAGCAGAGGTTTATTATATTTTAATCCGCGGCAATTCAATCAAATGCCATGAAATTCATTTTAGCTCTAACCATCCCAATACTGCTTTTATCTTGTGGTGCTACAACTTCCCAAAATGAACTTCCAAAAATGGATGTTGAAAATTGGGATATAACAAATCATACAATTACAACTAATACTTATACAGCAAGCGGATTAATTGATACAAGTTTTCAAATAACGGATGCGTATGAAATGGGAATGAAGGATACGGTAAAATCAATAACAATCAGATATTATAAAAATAAGAAGCTTACAGATAGAAAGGAGTTTACGCTTGAAAAGGATGGTTCAAAAATATTGGCTAATGAAACTATTAATCAATATGATTTAAATGATAATTTAATTAGTAAAACTGAATTTTTAGATGGAAACATGCTTACAAAAAATATTAATATTTATAATGACAAAAGACAGATGATTAAAAGCATTCTGGTTTTTAAAAGAACTTACGAATCTCTTAACGATTATAATTTAGATAGTGCAGTTGGGCACTATAAAGAAAAAAAGCAATTTCACTACGACACTACTATAAATACCTATGAATACGATTTGAATGGTAATCAAACCCGCATGATTGATTCGGATAAAAAAGGAGTATTAAAAGAACTCTCAATTACTCAATATTCCGGGAATATGAAAACGTTTTCGTTTAGTCTCTCCCCAAAAGGCGACACTACTTCAAAAATCATTTTTCAACAGGATGGAAAATTGACTAAAGAAATCTCCGATATGGTAGAAATAAATGCTGATGATACACTTTGGATTGAAAATGATAAAATTGTAAAAGACATAGGTCACAATGGCAAAATGAAGCATAAAGACATAACCATTTACAATGACAAAGGTGACGAAATCGAAAATACTTCATACAGGTAAACTAATATCTGAGCGATGTGATATTTTTATCAGTTAATTCAATTATAAAATACAAAATAATTTCCATTACACTTCTTCAATTTATTTTATATTGAAGCACAAACCATTGTTTCATGCCACAATATATTTTAAGTTTCGACCAGGGAACAACAAGTTCACGTTCTATTATTTTTAATGAAAAAGGAAATATAATTTCTGTTGCACAAAAAGAATTCACACAACTATTTCCGCAACCCGGTTGGGTTGAACATGATGCCACAGAAATATGGAGTACACAACTTGGTACTGCTGCAGAAACTATCAGCAAAGCAGGTTTAACTGTAAATGATATTGCTGCCATCGGCATCACCAATCAAAGAGAAACAACTGTTGTCTGGAACAAACAAACAGGCAAGCCTTTATACAATGCAATCGTTTGGCAGGACAGAAGAACGGCTGATTATTGCAACACGTTAAAACAACAACATTCAATATCAATACAACAAAAAACAGGGTTGATAATTGACGCTTATTTTTCTGCCACTAAACTAAAATGGATCTTAGATAATGTGGAAGGTGCAAGAGAAAAAGCAACCAACAACGAATTATGTTTTGGCACAATTGATAGCTGGCTTTTATGGAATCTTACACAAGGCAAAGTGCATGCAACAGATGTAACAAACGCTAGTCGCACTATGTTATTTAATATTCACACATTGCAATGGGATGATGAACTGCTTGCTTTGTTTGAAATTCCAAAATCAGTGTTGCCGCAGGTAAAAAGCAGCAGCGAAATTTATGGTTATACAGAGAATGTTTTGTCGGCCAAAAATATTCCTGTCGCCGGTATGGCAGGCGATCAGCAGGCAGCATTATTCGGACAAATGTGCACGCAACCCGGCATGGTAAAAAACACTTATGGCACAGGTTGTTTTATGCTGATGAATACCGGTGAGCAACCTGTTATTTCAAAAAATAATTTACTTACAACCATTGCATGGCAAATAAATAATAAAACTTTTTATGCGCTTGAAGGAAGTGTTTTTATTGCTGGCGCAGTAGTGCAATGGCTGCGCGATGGTTTGCATATAATTAATAACACTGCAGATGTTGAAAAGCTTGCAACACAAGTTGAAACAAACGAAGGGGTGTATGTTGTTCCGGCGTTTGCAGGTTTAGGCGCGCCATACTGGAACCAGTATGCGCGGGGAACGATGGTGGGCATAACACGCGGCACAACATCTGCACATATTGCACGTGCGGCTTTGGAAAGCATTGCTTACCAAACAATGGATGTAATAAATGCAATGCAGGCCGATGCTTGTATTGAAATAAAAGAATTGCGCGTTGATGGCGGTGCCACTGCAAATAATTTATTGATGCAATTTCAAAGCGATGTTTTAAATACAAAAGTTATTCGCCCGAAGATTACGGAAACAACCGCATTAGGCGCTGCCTATCTTGCAGGTCTTGCTGTTGGTTACTGGAAAAATATGGATGAAATAAAAGATCAATGGCAAGTTGAAAAAACATTTGAACCGCAAATGCAATCATCACAAAAAGAGCAATTGATAAAAGGCTGGAAACGTGCAATTAAAACTGCGCAGGTTTGGAGTGAAGGATGATGCAAGTTTAAAATATGCACTTAAAAATTTATTCCATTTCCATAGCAATTAATTCTGCTATGTCCATCACTTTTACATCATCTTCTTTTTCTTTATTTTTTACGCCATCAGTAAGCATAGTATTGCAATAAGGGCAGGCTGCCGCAATAATATTTGCGCCGGTATTTATAGCTTCTTCACTGCGTTCAAAATTTATACGTGTTGTGCCTTTTTCTTCTTCTTTCCACATTTGTGCGCCGCCTGCACCACAACATAAACCTTTGCTGCGGCAGCGTTTCATCTCAATTAATTCGGCATCTAATAATTCAAGTATTTTGCGGGGTGCTTCATAAATATTATTGGCGCGGCCGAGGTAACAGCTATCATGATACGTAATTTTCTTTCCCTTAAAACTGCCGCCTTCTTTTAATTTTATTTTGCCTGCATCAATAAGTTGCTGTAAAAATGTGGTAT
>JBDUEO010000109.1:0-8760 GCA_040002335.1 Parafilimonas sp.
TACAATAAAACAGATTAGCAGTAATAATTTTTTTCTACTGTTTAATATTATCAGCAAGGCAATTATTAAAATTGATATAAGAAGGTTTTGCCTGAAAAAGGCACCAAGCCTAAAAGAAAAATAGCAATATATTTCCGTTTAGTAATAGTATAAAAATAACTTGCCATCATTATGATTAATACAGTTAGCCATTCTGATAATCCCATCAAGCTATTTTTAACAGCATAAGGTGTAAATAAAAAGATTAGTAACAATAATGCTGTTTGTAGTTTTTTATTATTTATACATACATACTGAATAACTTTTTGAAAATAAAAAGTTGCTATGATATAAAAGCCTATGTTAACGAAGGATACTGCTCTGTATAAATCTCCAAACGTTTTAAGCTCCAGAAATATAAAATATCGATAACCAGGCTGAGTGATATAATAGTTACCACCATTAGAAAAAAACAACCTGTCTCCACCCCACAAAGTGTGGTTATCAACCATGTTTTTTGCGTAGAGATAATATCGGCTGAAATCATCTTCAGGGGTTGGTACAAATACCTGATGAAACAAAGTAATAAAAGGAATTATCTGTATTAAATATGAAATAAGAACTTTTATTAAATCAACATTATTTAGTTTGGTTTTTGATGCTTTTATTGTAAGAAATAATAATGATAAAACGGGTGGCGGAAAAGCTCCAATTAGATTCTTTCCAAAATTATATTGATAGCCGTTAAGAAAGTGAAAAGTAAAACATGAACTTGTAAATCCTGTTATTGTAATAATTGCCAGCAGCCATATTTCCCATTTGCTATTCCAATCACTATTAATTAAAAATGAAATACTTTTTTTTAATTTCATAGTTGATTATTGAATTAGCATCTTTTCATACTCTTTATTTACTTGATGGATTAAATATTATTATCGTCTTCATTCACTTCTATGGCTTCATCAGCCGCATTTGCAATAATCATATTGCTCATTTTGCGCAAAGGATTGCTGCGATTTTTATCATATTCAGCGCGCATGTTTATAATATCAATACACTCAAATATTGCAGCAAGCAACGATGAGTCATCAGCAATTCCTTTGCCTGCAATATCGAAAGCAGTTCCATGATCGGGGCTTGTTCTAACAACCGGCATTCCGGCAGTAAAATTTACACCTTCTCCAATAGCCAAAGATTTAAAAGGTATTAAACCCTGGTCGTGATACATGGCAAGCACAGCATCAAAATCCTGGTATTGGCTTCTTGCAAAAAAAGCATCCGCACTAAAAGGCCCAAACGCCATCATGCCTCTATCTCTTAGCTCTTTAATTGCAGGTTTAATTATGGTTTGTTCTTCAGTACCAACCAAACCTTCATCACCTGCATGCGGGTTTAATCCAAGCACTGCAATCTTTGGTTTTTCAATCCCAAAATCGCGGCGCAAACTTTCATGTAAAATATGCAGTTTGCTTACAATGCTTTCTTTTGAAATATGCGCGGCAATATCTTTTACCGGCACATGTTCTGTAACCAATGCAACACGCAGGTTACTTGCAACCATCAGCATTACTACATCATTTAAACCAAAAGCATGTTTTAAATAAGGTGTGTGGCCGGTAAAATTAAAGTCGGCAGATTGTATATTTTTTTTATGAAGCGGCGCAGTAACCAAGCCATGTATGTTTCCATCTTTTAATGCATCTACGGCTTGTTGCAACGAAAGCCTTGCATATTTACCGCCAGTATCCGTTAACTGCCCTGCATTAATGGCAACCTCTTCTTCCCAACAATTAATAACACTTAACTGCTTATAATTAATTTTTGAAAAATCTTTTATTGACTGGTACATAAAATTTATATCAGGCAAAGATTTTCTATAAAAATTGATACTTTTATTACTGGCAAAAATTACAGGTGCACATTGATCGAGAATGCGGTTATCACTTAAAGCTTTTATAATAATTTCAATACCAATTCCATTAAGATCGCCGCAGGTAAATCCAATAACAGGCTTTTGTTCAGAACTCATTTATTATTGTTTGCGGTAAAAGTAAATTAATCTATGATAATGTTATGTTATCTGATGTTGTATGTTATATCTTACAAATATTTATGCAAGAAATAATTCAGCAAATTATTTAAAACAAAAACCAATGTTTCTCCGTTAAATTTCAGGCAGTCTTTTAATTAAGAAGAAGAACAATTATTTTTTTGCTGATTTTTTTGCGTTTTTTTTTACAGCAGTTTTTTTGGCGCTGCTGGCTTTTGCCGGTTTAGTTATTTTTTGTTCGCGGTTACTTTTCCAAATTTTGTTACTTGTTTTTTCAACCTGCGCAATTGTTTTTTTTGATACAACAGATTTATCTTTTTCGGTAATATCTTTTGCGCTTGCATAATCATCGTTATGCTTTATCAGGAGCCAACTATTTTCAGAATCCTGGTAATGTGTTTTCACCAAAGCAAATTCACCTTTTAATTTTTTGCCATGCATTACAAATTTTAAGCTGCCTGCTTTCAATTGCTTCAATAAATTTTTTTCATTTTCCTTTTTATTTGCTGATGCATTTTCCAAAGGTTCGTATGTTCCTTCATCCCAAACAATTACCGTTCCTGCGCCATAGTTTCCTTCAGGAATAATACCTTCAAAACTTCTGTAATCAAACGGATGATCTTCCACCATCATCGCCAGCCGTTTTACAGAAGGATCGAGCGACGGGCCTTTTGGCACTGCCCAACTTTTTAAAACGCCTTCCATTTCCAAACGAAAATCATAATGCAAACGGGTTGCATCATGTTTCTGAATAACAAATAATAATTTATTTTTTTCTGTTGATTTACCGCCTTCAGGCTCAGGCGTTTTTGTAAAGCTGCGTTTCTTTTTATATACGGAAAGGCTCATGTAATTTGTTTTAATAATATACACAAATTGCCCGCCAAAAAATTGAGATTGTATTTCCTGAAAGTGAATTTATTTTTGAATTATTGCATAAATGTAATTGTCAAAATCAGTAATGTTATCTATCGCGTTTTCGCTTAATGCGCGATTGTCTTCTTCATCCAATAAACGAATAAGCACGGCATCCATATCATTTATATTTTGCCTGTTGTAGTCATCTTTTAAATCGTAAGCAGAAAATACCTGGCTGAATTTTGTTTTATTAAAATGATAACCAGGATTTGTATATATTTCAACCAGTTCTTTTGTTAATAAGTAGCTCACATTATTTTTATCGGGCCATTCAGCAAATGATTTTTTTGCACCTGGAATGTCTTTATCTAAAATTTTAAATGATACATTGTATTGATACCAAATCATAAGATCACTTTTTATCTTATCAATATGAATCAGTTCAGGATTGTCTGATAAAATTTTATTGTTCCAGATAATTAAGCTATCGTAATTTTTAATTTTAAAGCAGTATGCAATAGGAATAGCATAGGCATCAAATAAGTTATGAAAACTTTCATTTTGCAAAGTGTCTAATGCAAAAGGAACTTGCCTGAAGTGAATGAGACTGTATAGATTACTTCTGTCAAACTTTCCGTTCATATCACTTTTATCTAACTGTACTTTATAGTAATAAGCGTTGCCCATGTAAATAAATAAATTAAATGAATCAAGCTTATTGAATTCATCATCTTTACAATATTGCAATTGATTATATAATTCAGGCATTAGGTTGGTGTAATCTATAAAAGTTTGTTTATATGTTTTTATTGCATTTTCCATCAGGTTCAGGTTATGCAGCGAATCATTCAACGTTATTAAAGTATTTAAAATTTCCTGTTTTTTTGTTACAGCATTCAGGTCGTTTGGTGTAACCATATTCCACAATGCTTTTTCTTTTAATTGTAACAGCGGAATACTTTTACCTATTACAACCTGGCTTGCTGTAATAGTTTTTTGGTTTAAGTTCCACACTGAAATCTCGTGTTTGGATGATGCAATTAATTTTGAATCGTTGCTATAAAAATTTACGTTTGTTATTGCTGAATCTAAACCTATTAATTGCAAATTATTAGGCGTAAAATTGGCTTTGGAACGAAAGCTTTTTCCAATACTATTGCTTTGATCTGTGGAAGTTGAGTCTGTTTTTCCTTTTGTCCATTTCGTAATTATTCCGTCTGAATTTTCGCCAACAATTATAACACTGTCACTATTTGCAAACCGGCATTTTAAAACAGGATTTATATTTTTTAATGTTTGAACAAGATGGTGCGTTTTTACATCCCAGATGTCAACGTTCTTATCAGAAGATCCGGTTAAAACAAATTTTCCATCGTGCGAAAAAGAAACAGAATTTACTATATCAAAATGCTCCTGCATTTGAGAAGATGTGTCTTTTTCCATGGACATATCTTCAGTTGTTTTATTTTCCCTGTCAATTAAAAAAACCCATCCTTTATCAGTCGCCGCTGCTATGTACGTTCCATCTGGCGAAATGCTTAGTTCATTTATTTTTTCAGTGCTGCTTACAATTGGCAATGTGTATTCTTCTTCTAAATCGCCCTGTAAAGAATATATATTTATTTTATGTGCACCATCAGCATGTGCAAAAAATTTGTCATCGCCTGAAAAAACATCAAAGGCAATTGAATGTGGTTGTTGGTCATAAACGTTTACAAAAAACTGTAATTGCTTTGTTCCTGTGTTCAATAAAAATGTAGTGTCGCTGTAAAAAGATTCGTATAAAAGATAGTCGCCCTTTGCAGAAAAAGCAGAATAATCTGATGTGTATTTTTTTTCAGTAAGTGCATTTTTAAGTGCGCCACTTGTTGCATCATACCAAAAAATGCCATCAGTTGTTGCAGCTATAATATTTTTTTTATCCTGCGTTACTTTCACACTACTAATTATACCATTACATGGTATTTTCATTGAAGCAAAAGCAACATCAGGCCTGCGTAATAAACTGTCTAAACTTTTTGCTGTAACTGTATCGGCATATTTTATATAACCTTCCTGTGCAAATTTAAGCGCGAGTAAATAATCAGTTTCTGAATTAAGATTGGCAAGCGCTGCGCATTTAAATGCATATTTTATGGTTTGATATTTTGAGGAATCTTTGGTTGAGCTAAATAAGAAATTATTCTTTAAAACATTTTTTCTTTGGTTTGTATCCAGCAGGTAAAACCAATCCTTTTCGGCAACAAGAAAATTTACTTTTAGATTATCTCTTTTCGAACTTTGTGAAAACATGTACAACGCAATAGCAAAAATTGCAAAAATGCCAATAGCAATTGCACCAAATATTACTACACGTTTTTTAAACTTTAATTTTTGTAAACTTGTTTTTTCTTCTTCAATTCTTATTTCTTTTGCCTTTAAAATTGGTTCTATTAAAGAGTCGTGGCTTAGTTCGTATTTTTCTTTTCCATTTGTATCTTGTTCGCAGCGTATTAAATGTGTGCCCACCAGTTTATTTAATAGTGTTTCATCAACTCCATAACTGGCTTCTATTTGCCCTTCGTAAAGTGATACGCGTATTTTGTCTTTTTCAAATATCAATCCATCTTCAAAAAGCTTCTTTACATTTTGAATTTTGTCTTTGTCAATACTTTCAATAAGTTTATTATAGTAAGCTTCAAAAATATTTTTTATATCGCCTAACTGGTTTACGGTTATGTTGCTAATTCCACTGCCATTCTTTTTATTTTCAATTACCATATCTTCCACATACCTGCACAAAACCTGTAATTGAAATGATTCTATATCTTCTGTGCCATCATCAGAAAGATAAGCCAGCATTTTTTTTATAGCATCATCATCATAAGTAAAAGTATCTGCAATAAAATCGTCTGTACCAATATTGTTTTGCATGGAAGCAGGCATGCGTATTGCTTCAGTTGCCTCAGCAGTATTAAATGGTTTTAGCTCGTATGTTTTGGTTACAATGCCCGGAATAGCATCTTTTAAATTTGTAAGTAAACTGAATTTATCTGAACGAATAGTGCAAAGAATTTTTACCGGAATGGGATCGTACAATAAACTCAATTGATCGTTGGTAAGATCGGAAGCGGCAGTATCGTTTTCAACTTCATTTATCTTATCAAGATATTCCTGCGGAATGGATGCGTTTAATAATTCTGCAAGATGTTCTTTAAATTCTTTAACCTGTTCTTTTGGATATGTAAATAACTCTTCAAACTGATCGAAAAAAATGAAATAAGTTTTTTTCTCACTGTTATATATCTGCAGGTTTTTAAACTGGTGCCACAACGATAAGCTTTGGTTTTGTTTCAGGTTATCTAAAAAGGTTGTTTCAGCAGTTAGTTTGCCGGCTAACTGGTTTACGGCAATTTCATTAAACAGTTTTTGTAATGGAGAAACCAGGTCAGCATTTGTATTTTCTTCAGCTTCTTTATTTACATAGCTATTAAATCTGCAAAGAATAATTTCATAATTTTTTTTTCTAAGCTCAGGTATTATGGCAGCATTAATCAGCGAGCTTTTGCCTAAACCTGATTTTGAAAATACCACAAGCATTTGCTCAACATTAATAAATGTAAGCAGGTTCTTTTTGTCTTTATCGCGGCCAAAAAATAAATTAATATCATTTTCTTCAAAAGGCCGCGGACCCGGATATCTGTAAGAAGGCATTTAATTGTGGTATTATTTTATTTGATCCATGTCATCTTCAATAGCAGCCTGCATTTGCTGCCTGAATTTATTTGTTTCCAGTATAATATCATCGGCAGAATATACACCTGCAATTTTATTCTGTTTTATTGAATTCCAATTGCCGGTTAACTGCGTTACTTTATCGTCAAGTTTGTTTGTAATTTCAAATGTTTGCAAACGTGTTAATGCTTCATCAAAAAGATTATTTTTCAACAGCGTATTGAATTCATTTAATTCAGGACTTACGCCCGCCGCAACAGGAGATATTCTTAAATGCAATCCGGCTGCGCTGCATTTATCATACAGAGTACTTACAAATGAATCTATATTGTCTTCAATAAAATTCATTTTAAAATCAGTTTCGCAAATACTTAAAATATCCTCATCATCACCGCTTATTAATGATATTCTTTCAAACTGTGCATTCAGGTCATGCAGTTCAAATAAACGTAAAAGCAATTGCACGTACCATCTTTCAAACTTAAAACCAAGAAAAATAATTTCGTTAGATGATTTTACTATTTCTTTTAGTTTAGTTGGTATTGCATTATCGCTTAATAATTTGGTGAGGTAATCAAAAAGGTCGTTGTGCGTAAGCAATAATGATTCATCAATATCAAATTTTCCAAATAGATTATATACTAAAGGCAATTCGCCGCTTGGCGCATCAATATCTTCTTCGGTTTTTGATTTATCAAAGATTTTTGAAAACCAGCGATGCTGAAAATTGATATTATTATTTTTAAAACTTTCAACAAGAAACGGATACCTGGTTACAGCAATAATGGTATGAAATGGAATAGCTGCAATTTTTTTATACGTGTCATCATAAAAAGCATTTTGCGCGCAATAATTTTTAAACCTGCTTACCAGTTTTCCGCGATAAAAATTTTGAGAAAGTAAAAACATTTCATCGCGCGGAATATATTTGAAGTAATCATTGTTTTGAAAACCGGGCGATTTTACCAGTTCCTGGTGATAAGGAACTCCTTGCGATTTCATTACAGATTCAGGCCCAACAAACAAAATACATTTTTCTTCCTGTATCGAATTTATAATATCATCCCAGTCTTCTAATTTTTTTGGTTCGGCGGTAGCAACATCCATATTCAGAATTTAATTTTGGTGCATTTTCAATTTAAATATAGTAGTTTTTCAAATAAAGTTTTTTAAAATTTATTTTAGATATATTTGAAACCAACTTTTTTTTATGACAACAAACGACGTACGAAAATTAATTGGCAACAATCAATTACAACAGGCGCTTACTGCCTGCGATCAGTTAGATTTATCAGACGATCTTAAATCAAAATGTCTTTCGCTTAAAGCTGCTTATCGTGAATATAATAATCACCGCATTGATGGCGATATGCGCAGTGATGATTTAGAAATTTCACGTGCAGGATTAACCAAGCGAATGCTTTTGTTTTTGTCTGAATATGAAATTTTATGTATTACAGATTTGAAAAATGATTTTGTTGCACTTACTTATAATATTGAGCAAAATGCACCACCTGAAAATAAAGAAGCCACAGATGCAGTTGTAGCCGAAGCAAAACAAATTACTGATGATATGCAGGTGGTAGATACAGCAGAAAAGAAAGAAGACATAAAGCCGGGCATTATTCAGCGTATGGGCGATTTTATTGCAAAATTTCAGGATAAAGATTCAACACAAAGCAAAGTTTTAAGCTCTATAAAAAATGGTGTAAGTGTTGTGCAGGATTTAGGAAAAAAATATAATTCAATAGCTCAATGGTTCCTGCTTCCGCAAATACCAACGGTATTGTTGTAGCATCATTTTAAGTGATAAAAGTTTTGGTTGATGTTGCGCATTTATTCTTGATTGATGATGCACTTTATTCCGTTCTTAAATTTTTAATGGGATTTACCAATGCAGCTTTTATTGTTTGCAAACAAATAAGCAATGCTGTAATCATTCCTAAAAAAATAATAGAAATGATAAATGGCGAAGTTGTCATATTCACTCTGTATGCATAACTCTGTAACCATTTATTCATGATCATATATGCTAACGGGCATGCGATTATTCCGCCAATTAAAATTACCCGGAAAAATTCTTTCATAAATAAAGAAATAATACCTGCAACTGAAGAACCTAATACTTTTCTTATACCAATTTCTTTGGTGCGCTTTTG
>JBDUEO010000110.1:0-8720 GCA_040002335.1 Parafilimonas sp.
TGGATCAGCCGCAATTCAAAGAAAAAACTTACAAAAAATCTTATCGGAAATGTAACCATTGAAAATTCTAAATGGATCAATAACAGAAGTGAAGCGTTTCATTATTTTGAAAAAGATAACAACAACAGTGTAGACGTTTTATTCAGGAATGTAAAAATCTACAATAAAAATAATTCTGCAGTTGCAGACTCGGCTCAACTTAAAATAATTAAAAATAAATTTTCACGTAACCCGCGTTTTAAGTTTTCGAATTAATACAATTACATGTTTTCAAATTGTTTATGTTAGCGCCTGGCGTTAACGTTACAATTAATTTGAAAACGTTATTATCTACGCTGCATACGCAGCAATTCTTTACAACACACATATGGTTAATAATAGAAAAATAGTGTACATAGCCGGCTACGGCAGATCAGGTTCTACAATTTTAAATATATTATTGCTACAACCAGAAGGTGTGGTTGGTGTTGGTGAATTGGTAAATATTTTTCAAAGCGGCTGGACGGTTAACAGAAATTGTTCGTGCGGTGAAAAAACATCAGATTGCCCTTTTTGGAGTCGTGTAAAAACTGCGTGGGAAAAAGATGCGAATTACTCTATACAAGAATACGCAGCCGTTCAAAAAAAATACAGAAGAATTTTTGCAATGCCCTATTTATTTTGGCTTAACATTTTTCCTGATGAGCGTTTTAAAAAGTTTAAACACGATACTGCATTATTGTACGAATCAATTTTCAAAATTTCGGAATGTAGGGTTATAGTAGATTCATCAAAAGATGTTTCATGGCTTTATCTTATGAAAAAAATGGGATTAAATCCTTCTGTAATTCATTTGGTGAGAGACGGCAGATCTGTATTAAGATCTATGAGAAAACAATGGCGAAAAGGTATAAAGCCGAAAAGCGCTTTTTCCATAGCGTTTAGTTGGATCAGCAATAATGCTTTGGTTGAAATTTTTAAGAAAAATACCAAAAACATTTTTATAAAATATGAAGATTTGATCTCAGCACCTGAACAGGTTTTAGATAAAATTGATGATGCCTTTGATATTGGATTGGATGACGTAAAAACTGCAATTGCAACCGGTAAACCGCTTTCAAAAAAGCACTTGATTTCAGGCAATCCTATAAGGTTGGAAAAAGATTTAATATTCCAGCAAGACAAAGGTTTAAAAAATAATATCACACTATCAAAACGGGAATTATTGATTTTTAAAATCACAGGTTATTTCTGGTTGAAAAAGTATAAGTACATCTAATCCTGCTACGCATTATTAACAACCACCGAACAGAAAAAATTATTTTTTATATAGGCATTTAGCACACTAATCATCATTCAATTACTTTGATACACAAGCAAAATAATAAAGCGCCACAGTTAGTTAGAATTACTACTGTGCCTATATCTTTTGAATTGTTGCTAACAGGGCAAATGAAATATATGTATGAAAACGGGTTTGCAGTGTATATGATAAGCTCTCCGGGAAATAATATAAAGGCATTAGAAAAAAGAGAGAATTGCCAATTTATTGAAGTAAAAATGAAACGGCTTATTTCACCGTTTAACGATGTTGTTTCTTTGTTTAAACTAATTAAAACAATAAATAAAATAAAGCCTTCAATAGTTCATACACATACACCCAAAGCAGGATTATTGGGAATGTTGGCTGCATTTTTTTGCAAAGTGCCCGTAAGGCTGCATACCGTGGCAGGCTTGCCTTTAATGGAATCGAAAGGCATAAAAAAACAGGTACTTATTGTAGCCGAAAAGTTTACTTATGCCTGTGCTCATTTTGTATATCCAAATTCTTTTGAGCTTAAAGAATATATCCATCAGAATAAATTTACTTCTTCTAAAAAATTAAAAGTTATTGCTAACGGAACATCAAATGGTATCGACACAGATTATTTTAAAAAAACTGATGACGTTTTAAATCGTGCTGAACAAATAAAAAATGAATCGGGAATATCAGCAACTGATGTTGTTTTTCTTTTTATAGGAAGAATTGTAAAAGATAAAGGCATTAATGAATTGGCTGAGGCTTTTAACCAGCTTAATGCAAAATATAAATTCATAAAACTATTATTGGTTGGGCCATTTGAAGACGATTTAGATCCGATAAAAGAAACATCAAAAGAGATCATTGCTTCAAACAAAAATATTATAACTACAGGTTTTATTGATGATGTGCGGCCATACTTCGCGGCTTCGTCAATACTCACATTTCCATCGTACCGCGAAGGATTTCCTAACGTTCCTTTACAAGCCGGCTGTATGCAATTGCCAATGATTGTTACAGATATAAATGGTTGCAATGAAATTGTGCAACATAATGTGAATGGATTAATCGTTCCTCCAAAAAATACAGAATTGTTATACGAGGCCATGGAAAAAATGATAACGGATGAACCCTTTAGAAACAAGTGTGCATCTGCATCAAGGCAAATGATTATTGATAAGTTTAGCAGAGAAACTGTGTGGAAAGGATTATTAAATGAATATGAGAGATTGTTAAACAAAAACTGATGAATCTTTTAGATGTATAAAACAGTTTTAAAACCGGTATTAGATTTTTTTCTTTCAGTGATTGCGTTGATTATACTCTCTCCTTTTTTTATTGTTTGTGTAATACTATTGGCTGTAGCCAATACCGGTAAACCTTTTTTCTTTCAACTGCGGCCGGGAAAAAATGATAAAATTTTTATGCTGATTAAGTTTAAAACAATGAACGATAAGAAAGATTCGAACGGAAATTTATTGCCAGATGAACAAAGATTAACAGCCGTAGGAAAATTCATACGTAAAACATCGCTTGATGAAATTCCCCAGTTATTCAATGTAATAAAAGGAGATATGAGCCTTGTAGGCCCGAGACCATTATTAGTTGAATATTTACCGCTATATACACCTGAACAAAAAAGAAGACATGACGTTAAGCCAGGTATAACAGGATGGGCGCAGGTTAATGGCAGAAACACCATTAGCTGGGAACAAAAATTTGAATATGATGTTTGGTATGTAAATCATTATAATTTTATTGTGGACATAAAGATTTTACTACGAACCTTTATTAAGGTTTCCAAATCTGAAGGCATTTCTGCTGAAGGGCATGCAACAATGCCGGGATTAGCAGAATACCTGAATAAAAAAAATACTGCATGAAGAAAATTTTGGTTACCGGAGCAGGAGCATTATTGGGTCAGGGAATATTACGTTGTTTAAATTTTTCAAAAAACAATTATTATATTATTACTGCAGATCCCGATCACAGGGGGCAAGGACATTGTTTGGGAGACAAAGCATATATAATTCCGTTTGCCAACGATGTTGCTTATATAAATGCGATTGAAAAAATTATTGCTGAAGAAAAAGTAGATGTGGTTCTAATTGGTACTGATGTTGAGTTGCCGGTTTTTGCAGAACAAAAAAAGCAGCTTGAAGATAAATATCCCGTAAAAATAGTTGTATCTGATTCAAACGTTATTAATATCGCCAACAACAAATGGTTAACGGCAGAATTTTTAAAAGAAAATGAATTTCCTTATCCATTATCAGCATTAACATCAGATTTGATTAAGATAGATTTTTTAAAATCAAATGCTCCATATCCCTTTATAGCAAAACCTGTTGACGGAGCTCGTTCAAAAGGAATCAAAATTATTCAGAATGAAAAGGAATTGGAAGAAATCTGTTCTTACAAAAATAATTTAGTGGTTCAGGAATTGTTAAGTGAAGATGAGGGAGAGTTTACCACCGGTTGCATTGTGTTAGAAAAAGAATGCAAAGCAATTGTTTCGCTAAAAAGGGATTTGCGTGATGGTAATACTTATCGCGCTTACAGGAACGGGCCTAACAAATACGATGAGTTAATTGGAAAAATTGCAGAAACGTTAGATGTGGACGGGCCTGTAAACTTTCAATACCGCATTAAAGATGGTAAACCAATAATTTTTGAAATTAACGGAAGATTCAGCGGAACAACTCCATTACGTTTTATGTTTGGTTTTAATGAAGTAGAAGCATTATTAAATCATTTATTTGGTGTAGCAGAAATAGAACAACCTGTTCTTCGTGATGGATCGGTGCTTAGAACATTTTCAGATGTTTTTGTAGAAAATGACCAATTAAATGAATTAAAGAATAATGGTTTTGCTGATAATTTTAAATGTGAATATTTCCCCTTTTATTTAAAAAAATGAAATACATCATTTTTGGCGCGGGTGGTTTCTTAGGCAAAGAATTAGTAAATTATTTGCAAAGCGAAAACCAGGAGGTTATTGCAGTACAAAAAAAAGATTTACTATATAGTGTTGATATTACAAATGCCGAGTCTTTCGAATCGCTAAAGCATATTGAAAAGGTTGATATAATAATTAATTCTGTTTCTATTTTGCCTAATGCAGCTTTATCAAATGACGCATTCTATTTAAAAAATTTATTCGAAACAAATACCATCGGAGCAGTTAACATTCTCCATTTTGCAGCAGCGCAAAAAATTAAAAAAATTATCAACTGTTCAACCTTGGCTATTATAAATAAACCATGGCCGGTTCCTTTAAAAGAAACAGATGTTAATTACCCAGGCGGCGTTCATACGGGGTATGCCGTCTCAAAACTTTCGCAGGAATTATTAATGAATGAAATATCAAAGCAACTCAGTATTGAGTTGTTACATCTTCGCTTATCAGCTTTGTATGGTGTAAATATGAAGTGGTCTGGAATATTGCCGGTTCTCATAGAAAAACTTTCTAACAATGAAAAAGTTTTTCTCGCAGATGCGGAAAAAAATTCTTTTGATTTTTTGTTTACAGATGATCTTGTAAAAATCATAAAACGTCTTTCTGATTTAGAGAAATGGAGTTATAATACGGTAAACACAGCATCAGCTGAAGAAATATTTTTAAAAAAAATTGCAGATGAAATAGTTGCTCAAACCACTTCAATATCTGAAATTACATATAGTGAAACTGATAGCCCAGCTTCACGTTCCGTTATTAATATAGATCGGTTAAGAGAAATGCTTAACAATGATTTTTATTTTACTCCTTTAGCCGAAGGAATTAAAAAAATAATTGCAGACAGGAAAAATTAGATACCTAGTATTTGGCGATGTGCACGGCAACCTGCCGGCACTGGAACAAATGCTTATAGCTGAAAAAAATAACTATGATGTGCTCATCAGTCATGGTGATGTAGTTAATTATGGCCCATGGAGCAATGAATGCGTTGATTTATTGAAAGAAAAAAATTGCATTTGCTTAAAAGGCAATCATGAAGAGTTTTTTTTAAAAGGCATTTACACGGGCAAAAACGAAGTTGCACAAGCCTTTTTTAAATTTTGCTATCCTTATTTTAAGAGGCATGAAACCATTTCAAATTATATTGACCATTTCGAAATTCCCGATTATAAAATCACACATATTTTAGGCAACAGGTATATTTATCCAGACTCAAATATTGACGACCTGAAAATTTCCGGCAATTACATTTTCGGCCATTCGCATTACCAGTTTCAAAAAAAAATAAATGAGTTTTATTTATACAACACGGGCAGTGTTGGTCAAAACCGGGCATTTATAAATTTAGTAGGCTATTTATTAGTTGATACAACTCAAAAAGTAACAATGAAGAATATAAAGTATGATGTTGATGTTGTCATCAATGAAATGATCAATCGAAATTATCCCTCTATTTGTATAAATTATTATAAGCAGAAAAACAGAATGATATGAATCCAAAAATCTGGCTGTCGTCTCCGCATATCGGTGATAAAGAAGAAGAATTTGTAAAAGATGCTTTCGCTACAAACTGGATAGCGCCATTAGGCCCGCATGTAGATGGTTTTGAAAACGATCTCACAGCCTATCTCAATGAAGATGTGCATGTAGCTGCGGTAAGCTCTGGAACGGCCGCAATTCATCTTGCTTTAATTCTATTAGATGTCAAAAATGGTGATGAAGTTATTTGTCAAAGCATGACTTTTTCTGCTTCGGCCAATCCAATTATTTACCAGGGTGCCACGCCAATATTTGTAGATAGTGAAGAAGATACATGGAATATGAGCCCTGAATTTTTAGAAGAAGCCATTAAGGATAGATTGAAAAAAGGTAAGAAACCAAAAGCCATAATACCGGTGCATTTATATGGGATGCCTTGTAAAATGAACGAAATACTTGCAATCGCGGAAAAATATGAAATACCGGTTATTGAAGATGCTGCAGAGGCTTTAGGTTCAACTTATTTTGGTAGAAAGGCAGGAACATTTGGTGAGATTAGCTGTTTATCATTTAACGGCAATAAGATTATTACAACGTCAGGTGGTGGTGCTGTGGTATCTAAAAATAAAAAGTATATAGATAAAGCAAAATTTCTGGCTACACAAGCACGTGATCCTGCACCGCATTACCAGCATTCGCATATCGGCTATAATTATCGCATGAGCAATGTTTGCGCAGCAATAGGCAGAGGGCAAATGATTGTTTTAAATGACAGAGTAAAAAGTAGAAGACAAGTTTTTGAAAATTATAAAAGTCTTTTAAAAGACATTCCCGGAATTAGTTTTCAAAATGAAATCAATGGATATTTAAGTAACAGGTGGCTTACAGCTATTCTTGTTAATGCAAAGCAAACTTCTGGTGAGATTAATAACGAAAAAATAAGAATAGCATTAGTAGAAGAAAATATTGAATCAAGGCCATTGTGGAAGCCAATGCATTTACAGCCAATTTTTGAAGATGCGCCTTTTTATGGAGACGGGACCAGTGGCAAGCTTTTTGCCGATGGATTATGTCTTCCTTCCGGAAGTAATTTGACTGATGAAGAATTTAATAAAATAACCTCTAATGTTTTATCTTTGTTTAGCTCATAACTACAATATCTGATGATTAAGCCTTCGAAATTCTTTAGTATTGGTTATATGCCGCGATGGCTTATTGTGTGCATGGATGTTATTCTTTCCTTTTTTTCAATCGTTTTTTCTTACCTTCTTCGTTTCAATTTTCAAACAGAAAAAATTGATACCAGTTTGTTCACGAGGGGAATTATTATTACGGTTTCAGTTTATCTTATTTTCTTTTTTGCTTTTCAATCTTTTAAAGAAATTATAAGGCATACCACATTTCTCGGCGTGTTTAAGATTTTGCTTGCAGTTGCAAGTGCTAATATTGTTTTACTGCTAGTAACGTTTTTATTTAGTAAACAGGTGCGCCTTATACCTTATTCAATAACTATAATTAATTTCTTCATTTCTTTTTTTATGCTTGCGGGAAGCAGGATAGCAATAAAAAAATTATTTGAAACAGCCATAGCTATAAAAAAAGATGTAATTGTAATATTTGGTGCCGGTGCAATGGGTCTGGCAGCTTTAAAAACAATACAGGAAGATAAACTTGGCGACTGGAGAGTTATGGCTTTTATTGATGATGATAATTCTAAACAGAATAAATTTATTGGCGGTATAAAAGTATTTAGTTCAAATTCATTTTCAAAAACTATAAATAAATGGTCTGTAAAGCGGGCAATTATTGCTGTTAATAATATTTCTTTAAAAAGAAGAAACGAGATAGCTGATCTTTTTATTCAACACGGTGTTAAAGTTTCTATTCTTCCGTATAGCCAGCAATGGATACACGATCCTTTTAAAATACGCAGGTTACGAGACATAAAAATTGAAGACCTGCTCGAACGTGAACCTATTCAAATAAACAACAACGCTATTAGTGCTACCATTAAAAATAAATCTATTCTTATTACAGGTGCCGCCGGTTCTATTGGCAGTGAAATTGTAAAGCAGGTGGCCGCATTTCAGCCTAAAATACTTTTGCTCTGTGATATGGCAGAATCGCCATTACACGATATTGGATTAATTATACAGGAAAATTTCCCGGGTATTAGTTATAAACTACTCATTGGAAGTGTTACAGATGTGAATTCTATGGAAAACATCTTTACACAATACAATCCATCAATTGTATTTCATGCGGCTGCTTATAAACATGTACCTATGATGGAAGATCACCCGCATGAAGCAATTTTGAATAATGTGAACGGTACAAGAATTATTGCAGATTTGTCAGTAAAATATAATGTAGAACGTTTTGTAATGGTTTCTACGGATAAGGCCGTTAATCCAACCAATGTAATGGGCGCTTCTAAACGTATTGCAGAAATGTACGTGCAATCATTAAACAACTGTTCAAATACCCGGTTCATTACAACCAGGTTTGGCAATGTGCTTGATTCTAATGGAAGCGTTATACCACGATTTAAAGCACAGCTTGCAAAAGGTGGCCCCATTACAGTAACACATCCTGATATTACCCGTTTCTTTATGACAATACCCGAAGCTTGTCAATTGGTGTTAGAAGCAGGAATTATGGGCAATGGTGGTGAAATTTTTATTTTCGATATGGGTGAATCTGTTCGCATAAAAGATTTGGCAGAGAAAATGATTCGTCTTGCGGGATTGAAACCGCAGGAAGATATCGAGATACGCTATACCGGTTTGAGGCCGGGAGAAAAATTGTATGAAGAAGTATTAAATGTTCTTGAAACCACCACTAAAACGTATCATCCTAAAATAAAAATTGCTAAAGTAAGGCCGGTAGCGCATGATACTATTGTTGATGATTTAAAAATACTTATTATGGTTGCTGAATGCAAAACGCATTGGGATTGCGTAAAGCAAATGAAAGCAATTGTTCCTGAATTTGTAAGCAATA
>JBDUEO010000111.1:0-8694 GCA_040002335.1 Parafilimonas sp.
TTGTAACAGACCACATATTATATGCATCCCAAACCAAACCAACATGCGGATGATTTGTTTGCTGCATAATATTTAAAATATCTGCTGTATAAACAACTTTACCATGTGTTTCCAGTAATACAGCATCAATTTTACCGCTTGCATAATCGCCAAGATATTTTAGCCCGTCAACAATTAATTTAATTGTTTCATCGCGGGTTTGATTATCAGGAAAATCATTGGGGAAAACTCTTATGTAAGGGCAATTTAATTGTTGGGCTAAATCAATAAAACGTTTTGCTTCATCAAGATTTTTTTGTCGTTCTTCACCTTCAGGAAAATGTAACATGCACGACGAACCCAAATCTGAAAACTTCAGATTTTTATCTTTCATCATCTTTATAGATGCATCTATATTTTCTTTGATGAATGGCGTTGCTTTGGTAAGATCCATTTCGCGCATTAAGCCTCTAAATTCAATTCCGTCATAATTATTTGCCGCAGCAAAAGCAACTATTTTTTCATAATCCCAATCGGGGCAGCCGAGCGTTGAAAATGATAACAGTGGTTTGTATTTTTTACTAAAAATTGCTGCAGGAATAAATGGAATTGCAGCAAGGCTGCTGCTTAATTTTAAAAAATCGCGGCGTTTATAATTTTTCAATGACATATATAAAAATAACCATTAAGTATTATTCTTTTTTTCTTCTTCAATTATATCTGCTTCAATTCTTTCTTTTTTTAAATTCACGCGAATGCGTGCATAAATACTCATATAAATATTGGCAATCCAAACAAGCGAAAAACCGCCTACTAAATAGCCTTTCCAATCATTATACAACAAATGATATTTTGTAATAATTAAAATAAGCGCGGTTACATAATGACTAAAACAATATTCGCATGTAAATAAATAAAAGAATTTTTTTTTGAAAACGTTTTTGCTGGCGTCGCTGCATTTAACACAATAATTTTTTAACTCAGCAAATATTTCTTCGTGCGTAACTGTCCATGCAATACAGGCAATTGGAAATGCAAGAATAAATAAAGTCACTATTTCATTTCTATCAGCCATACCACGTATTAAACAAATTTCGTTCTTTATTTTTTAAGATTTCATCTTTATTAATGGCACGAATTTTTTATTAATAATGAAAAATAATTTTTATGGAAAATAATCAAAATGTTGCCGAAGTATTAAACGATCTTATTCAAATAAATAACGACCGTGTTGCAGGCTATGAAAAAGCTTTAAAAGAATTAAAAGATAATGATAGTGATCTTAGAACATTATTTACAGGCTTTATAGATCAAAGCCGCAATCTTAGAAATGCATTAGGAACAGAAGTTGAAACATTAGGTGAAAAAATGGATGATTCAACAAAATTAAGTGGAAAAATTTACAGAGCCTGGATGGATGTAAAAGCATTGTTTACAGGAAGCGACCGCCAAACAATTTTAAATAATTGCGAAGCAGGTGAAGATGCTGCTCAAAAAGCATATAAATCAGCATTGAAAACTGAAAATTTACCTGCGTTTCTTTTTGCATTAATAACCAAGCAAAAAGAAAATTTAAGAAGTTCGCACAATGAAGTAAAAGCACTTCGCGACGCAGAAAAATTACAACATGAAAACGCTTAATTTAAGAAGCGTTCACTAACTTTTAAATCTTTACTGCCGGTTGCATATTTGTAGAAGCCTTCACCAGTTTTTACACCTAATCTTCCGGCAGTAACTATGTTTACCAATAAAGGGCAAGGTGCATATTTTGGATTTCCAAAACCTTCATGCAAAACATTTAAAATAGACAGGCAAACATCTAAGCCAATAAAATCTGCAAGTTGCAACGGCCCCATTGGATGCGCCATTCCTAACTTCATAATGGTATCAATTTCTTCAACACCTGCAATGCCTTCATACAAACTATAAATAGCTTCGTTTATCATAGGCATTAAAATTTTGTTAGCAATAAAACCCGGGTAATCATTTACAACACATGGCACTTTGTTTATTTGTTTGCTCAAATCAATTATGGTTTGTGTAACGGATGCATCAGTTGTAAAACCATTAATTATTTCTACCAGCTTCATTACAGGTACAGGGTTCATAAAATGCATGCCGATAACTTTCTCTGAACGCTTTGTAACGGACGCAATTTTTGTAATGGAAATAGAAGAAGTGTTTGAGGCAAGAATAGCAGAAGCAGGCGCAGCTTCATCAATCTCTTTAAATATTTTTAATTTCAGGTCTGCATTTTCAGTTGCCGCTTCAATAACAATATCTGCATCCTGAACACCTTCTTGTATTACATTAAACGTTGAAATATTTGAAAGCGCAGCTTTCTTTGTTTCTTCTGTAATGCTGCCTTTTGCAATTTGGCGGTCAAAGTTTTTAGCGATTGTTTGCAATGCTTTTTCAAGTTGAGCGCTGTTTACATCAATAAGGTTTACTTCAAAATTGTTTTGTGCAAATACATGGGCAATTCCGTTACCCATTGTGCCGGCGCCTATAACAGAAACTTTTTTAATCATAATATTTTTATTGATTTTCTATTTTAAAAGCTCAAAAGTTTTTTACAAATATTGAAGCGTTGCAAGTTTACTGCATTCCAGAAAGCAATTGTTTACCTTCTTCTTTTATCGCCGCATCATCAAAAGTACGGTTGGGTAATTTTACAAGTTTATTTAAAACTTCAATTGCTTTTGCTGGCTGATGATCATATATATACACGTTAGCAAGATCAAGATAATTCAGTGCATAATATGGTTCTATTGTTCTGCATCTTTCCATGTAATAAATTGCTGAATCAACCTGTGTATCAAATATACCATTGTAAAAATTTTTTACTTTTTTAAGCCAGTTGGAATGAATTAATTCAAAATGCCATTTGCCTAAAATATAATTTGCATTGCCATTATTTATATCTGCTGCAAGCGCTTTGTCAGAAAATATCTTTATCTGTTTAATGTCTTCAATTAATGTTTTATTGTCATCTTCAATCTCACTCATTCGCGTTGCCACCAATGCTTTTGCATAACAGGCATTTGTATTTGATGAATCTTTTTGATATGCTTGCTGCGCAAAATTTTCAGCAGCATCAAAATAAACAGCTTTTGCTTTTTTATCTTTTAAACGGTTGCCGATACTGCAATTAAGTTCCGCACATTTAACCAATGCCTGAATGTTTGAAGAATCGTTTGTGGCAACCTGTTTGTATTTTTCCAAAGCGCCTTGTTCGTCAAACTTCAATTCCATATTTTGCGCTTCTTTCATTAACAAATTACTATCCTGTGCAAAAATTATGGTTGAAAACAACAATAAAATAATTGGGATAAATAATTTTTTACGATTCAATTTCAACATATCGAAAATTATAATTTAATTTCTTTTTAAACAATATTCTGCAGCAACACTTCCATAAAAAAAAGGTATAGGCGGATTTAGTTTTTTTACGCTTACAATTACTTCATCAATCTTTAAAAATGTATTTAAAATTTGCTGCGCCATTTCAGTTGCAAGTGTTTCTAACAACTTTGTTGGTTGTTGCATGCGTGCTTTAATAAGCTCGTACAATTGAGTGTAGTCAATGGTTTCATCCAAATGTTTTACAGGAAAATTTTCAGGTTTAAAGTATACGGTCATGTTTACTTCAAAATCGCCACCGGTTTTTGTTTCTTCTTCATGTACGCCATGAAAGCCATGAAACTGCATTCCTGACAATTCAATTTTCAGCATGCGGCAAATCTATATTGCATCTGCGCAGCAACAAAAATAAAATAGTTAATGCGTAATAAGTTTTCAGGTGCAGGCAAAAATTTAACTCAATGCAAATTATTTTGCATCAGTTAAACCCCAGATAAAATCTGCATTATAACCGTAATTAAAATTTGTTTTAGAATCGTTGCGAAGAAAACGTGCAGAGCTGTGGCAACTCATACAACTGGATGTTTTTTGAACATACGTTTCCATAATTGGATTAGCCATAAGTGCCGGGTGGTAATCGCCACCTGCAGTAAATAAATTTGGATTAAACGGCCACTGCGTGCCTATTAACCGGTAATGCAGCCAAACAGAATTTTTATTACTTTTTGCAATAAGCGCATGAAACTCATCATTAATTATATCTGTACTTTTTAACGAATTAAGTATACTGACAACCTGCGATTGTTTGCGGCTGAAAGGGTTTGGCTGATAGATAGAATCAGGATGTTTATTATACAGGCTTGTATCGTTATTTTGCTCATTAAAGTACAGGTAATCTATTCCGGGTTTAAGAATAGCTTTTCCTTTGCTGTCAATAGATGGTGCGTTATCAATATGTTCAAAGCTGGTCCAAACCCATTGTGTTACTTCAGCCACTTTATGTATAATATGCATTCCAACCAAACCTAATGTTCTTGTTTTAATACCTGTTTTTTCTTTTACACGTACAGTGCGTGTAAGGTAATCAGGATATTCGCTGCTATCAGTAAGTACAATCCATGCGGATTTAATTATAATAGCGCCTTCATTTTTTGTAAATGCGTATGTAACACTATCAAGTGTTTTGCTTGAATCTTTTACGTTGCCAACCGGAAAGTAAGCACGCTTATATGTTTTTTCAATATTAATAGTGTCATCGCCTTTTGTTACCAGCAAACCTTTGGTATAAGAAGGCCATTTTTTTGCAAATTGTTCCTGGCCGCTTTTGCTGTATAATTTACTTTTAACTATATAATCATACGCCTGTTTGTTATAAAAATTTTCGTACAACGTGTACAGGTGATTTTTATCAACTACCGGAAATTGTTCTGCATTAAAAATAGTAAACGCACTATCAACTTTTGCAGTTCTGAAAACTGAAAAATCTCCTGAATTAAGCGGATGAACATTTCCAGGTTTGTTAGATGTAGAAACAGCTAAAGCCATTGTGCCGTAATAATTGCTGGGTTGATACTTGCCTTGTTCCCAAGGCGAAGGTTTTTGCCCGGCCGCTACAAAAATTTTTGTACTTGGCATCCAGTTTTCCCATACAGTTGATGAAGTATTTGATGTAAAACAAGCAGAAGTATCAGGATTGCCATTTGCCATAGCAGGCCAGTTAAGTGCAATAAATGTTTTCCATGAAAGCACATCAAAACTATTTTGTAAATAATTAATTAAGGCAGTTGTATCTGGAAAACCAGGTATGTCCTGCGCTCTTGGCAAAACAACACTGAAAGGAATATTGTAAGCACTATCGCTTCCGCATAAAGAGAAATTTAATGAATCCATTTTTTGCTGTGTTGCCAATAACTTATCTGACTCGTTAGCAGATTTAACCATTGTATTGTTTCCAGAATTACATCCGTTTATTATTGCATACACGCAAATAATAAAAACAGAAATCACAATAACCATTTTCATATACTAATGTTTTAAATTTTTAGTACGAATTATTTTTGAAGCTGCACTTTTATGTGCAAAACCTAAATAAGCTTTTGTTTTAAAAGGCTTCAGCGGATGATATACTATTTTAAAGTGAGAAAGAAACGGATAATATTCTTCCGTATAATTAACCTTCAGGCTTTTTAAATAAACAATAAGTGCTTTATATTTTTCCTGTGTACAATGTCCATTTAAAAAAAGATATTCAAGAAAGTCAAGCGCAGTTTGCATTTCATTAAAACTACATTCCAAACCAATTGTATCGCCCGTTATGTTTGAAACATCTATATCAAGATCAACCTGGTCAGCCAACGTATAACAATCTTCTAAAAGTTTTTCCAGTTTATTATCGCAGGCATAGTTGTAACCAATTTTTTCAAGATAATTTTTTATACCATTTTTTGGTATTTGCTGAATAAAAACCCGTAATGACTCTTCATTACGCGCAAACATTTTTCCTATTTGAGAAACCCATCCACCTTCTGGTAATTGCTGAAGGCAATATAATAAATGTGCTAAGGTTTTTTTTGAAATAGCTTCTGCAGCAATCGTTTTAAAAATTATTTCAGATGCTGCTATAATTGCTAAAGGATGCGATGCTTTTTGCGGCGCATAAAAAAAATTAGGTATTAAATTATTTTTTTCGATGTTATCAAAATCATATTCAAACCAAATATTAATGAGCGCTTTGAAAACAAAACTTTCTGCCCTGCACCAGGCTTCTGAAAAATTAATAATGCCGGGCAAAAAAGTTATGGGTGCTTCTTTAAAAGAAAAATTTTCCGGCCAGGTTTTACAAAAATAATCTGAACATTTACAGGCATTCGAAATGCAGAATAACACATCGGCTTTTTTTTTTCATCATGCAACGGAATTTCCAGACACCAGAATTTGCTTAAGGCAAGTGGAAAATAATCAGTATGTTTTTGTATAAAATTAAATGCCTGCGTATCTATTAGTGTTTCCTTTAAGCAGGTACAGTATTCATCCATAACTTTTGCAAAAGTCTTTTGAAATGCTGCAAATAAAGGGGCGGACATTTTGTTAGTTTTTGAAGAGAATGCTGTAAGATAAGAAGCAACGGTGTGAAAGAAAAAGTGCTAACTCTTGTTCCAGTAAGCCTGGTTTTCATCAACAGATTTGTTCCAGTAAGCAGAACCGCCTGCATCGGAATCAGGACCGCCATCTGCCTGATAAGTTTCAAAAATTTCATTAATATCATCAATATCTTCCTGGCTAAGATTTGATGTTGGCGGTTCATCATAAACGGCAATGTTTACAGCTTCGGAAAGCGGTACGTTTAATACAGTTTCAGAATAATCTGCTTTCATGTAATCGGGCAATGCATCGCCGATTGTTTGATTTGCATCCATTTTTAGTTTTATTTAAAAGGTGAATTAAACAGCCAATTTAAAAAAAACATTTTAATAATCACACATTTATTTTAAATTGTGTTTCATTATTTTATTAAGAAAAGAAAACCAGTTTTTTAGATAGAATGACAACATTTATAGCTGTTATTGCGTACCCATAAGGTTGTTGTTAGTTGTTATCAAAAACTAATATTCATATGTATTACATTCATCTTTTTTAATAATAGTTATACGCTAATATTTAGCGCTTTCATCAAAAGAAACCTTAAGTATTTTAAAAAAATTAGTTAAAAAGCTAATGTAAAAAAGTACAATTTATATGTACAGGTTTTAATGATGCAGTAATTAAAATGTTATTTGATTTATTGATTTATTTTTTGCTACAACTATCAGTATAATATACAAATTGATGAAGGAATTAATAAGCCAAAGTAATCGTTCAATTATATTTAAAGAAACAGGCGAAAATGCTGAACCTGTAATATGGAAGGTTTGCAGCAATTTAAAAAATTCCGCTGCCGATCTTGTAAATGAATTTGATATTACAAGGCAACTGCAAATTGCCGGAATACGAAAGCCTTTAAAGAAAGGCGTGTACGAAAATAAAGAAGCTTTTTCCTATCATTTTTTTGATGGTGTACCAATTAAAACATTAATTGATGACAAAGAATTTTCATTAAAACAGTTCTTAAAATTTGCAAAAAATATTACACAAATTATTGCAGCATTACACGAAACTGGCATGTATCATTTTCGTATAAACAGTAACAATATTCTGTACAATATTGAAACGGATTCTATTGAATTAATTGATTTTACACTTGCCGGAACAGCATCTTTACACAGCAATATAAATTTTCAGGATTGGGGTTCAGAAGTTGCATACATAGCGCCAGAACAAACTGGCAGGTTGAACCAAATGATTGATGCAAGAACAGATCTTTATTCACTTGGAATTGTGCTGTACGAATTGCTCGCGGCAAAATTGCCTTTTATAAGTACAGATAATGCAATGCTTATACACATGCAGCTTGTGCAAATGCCGTTGCCGCTTATTGCAATCAGCAGTAAAATTCCTTCCATAATCTCTGAAATTATTGATAAGCTTTTATGTAAAAATCCTGATGAAAGATATCAGTCTGCATGCAGTCTTGAAAAAGATTTTGATACGTGTATGCAAATGTATGAAGCCAAACAAGTGGTTGCTCCGTTTAAGCTTGCCGCGCAGGATGAATTGCAACGGGTAAAATTATCTGCTAAGATTTATGGCCGATTAAACGAAATAGAAAATTTAAAAGCCGGCTTAAAAAAAGCAAGTAATGGTTCATCAGAACTATATCTTATTTCAGGCGAAGCCGGCGTTGGCAAAACATCAATAGTTGAACAAATACGAAAGAATATTTTAGACAAAGAAGGTATAATTCTTACAGCAAAATTTAACCAGCTTAAAGTAAATGTTCCGCATATTTCAATGATTAATGTTTTAAAAGATCTTGCTGCTGTTGTTTTATCAGAATCGGAAGATTTTTTAAGCGAATGGAAATACGCTTTTACAAAAGCTGTAAAAGGTAACGAGGAATTAATTTTTGAAATGGTGCCGGAATTAAAATTAATAGCAGGCGAAGAAGAACCAAAAGCGGATGATGAATTTATGCATAAAAAAAGCGGAAATTTTAATGAAGTGTTTCAAAAAATATTGCAGGAAACTTCTTCTGTAAAAAAACTGCTTGTTTTTTTTGCCGATGATTTGCAGTGGGCAGATGTGTCTTCTTTAGAAACAATCTATTCAATATTAAAAGATGAGCAGCTTGCGCATTTTATGTTTATCGGTTGTTACCGAAACGATGAAGTCGAAAACAATATACACCTTGAAGATAATCTTGAAAAAGTGCGATACCTGAAACCAGCTTTGGTAGAATTGCCTGTTACCAATTTA
>JBDUEO010000112.1:0-8692 GCA_040002335.1 Parafilimonas sp.
TTGTTAAAGTAATATCAGCCGCCTGTATTGTTTGCGCTTTGGCTTTGTTAGTTTGACTGTTTGTGATATTAGGTGCTGTGGTAAAACCAAAAACCATCGGATTTGTGGCTCCATTAATCAATACGGTATGATTATCTGTAGCTGTGTTGCTCACGTTTACGGCAACAATATAATAGCCCTGATCACCTACTGCCATTGCCTTTGAAACACTTACTGAATATGTATGCGGTGCAGCATACGTCGCTACAGCATAACCCAAATAAGTGGCGCCTGAAATAACGGGCGATGTAGCATTATAATAAATATATGCATACGTAAGGTCATTATTATCATGATTGCCACTAAGTGTAAATTGAATATTGTTTACTGTAGTAGGTTCGGTAAGCACTTTCATTTTTGCAGCATACACAACGTCGTAAGTAGTTCCCTGGTTAATATCTGCTGCAGCCACAGTTGCACTTGTTAAAGTAATATCAGCCGCCTGTATTGTTTGCGCTTTGGCTTTATTGGATTGACTGTTTGTTACTGTAGTGGAAACGGAGTATCCAAAAACTACCGGTGTTGTTGCACCATTAATAAAAATTGTATGATTATCCGTAGCGCTGTTTGTGAGGCTTACTGCAATAATAAAATAACCTTCATCTCCTACTGCCATTGCTTTGGAAATATTTACTGAATATGAATGCGGACCTGAATAAGTTGCTGCCGCATAACCCAAATAGGTGGCGCCTGAAATAACGGGCGATGTAGCATTATAATAAATATATGCATAAGTAAGATCGCTGTTATCATGCGTGCCGCTAAGTGTAAAGTCTATTTTATTTATAGTTACCGCACTAACTGTAACCTTCATATTTACGGCATAAACAACGTTGTACGTTGCACCCTGGTTAATATTTGCCGCCGCAATTGTAGTTGTTGTTAATGTAACTTTAGGTGCTGCTGTTGCTTTATTTGTAGTAAAGATGAGCGCGAACAAAGACATTAATAAAAAGTAAAATTTCGTTTTCATGGTTTTGCATTTAATAAATGAAAACGAAATATAATTTTTTTAAAAAAGAAATTTACTATTGAATTATTGAACGGATTAGTTTAATGATTAAGCGGTTTTTTCTTGCCCTAATTCATTGCATAATGCACATATAAATCCAGCCTGAAGAAATATAATTTTGGAAAATGTTTGTGCTCTGCATATGATTGCGACTAATGCAAAAACACTTGCATGAAAGCTTTACAGGAAAAAGTAAATATTGAACTTTACCCGGCAACAATAATACAGGTAAATACAAGTGCCAGAAAAAGAATATTTACAGATGAAAAGTTTTACCAGCTTACTGCAAATACTTTACGCAGAGATGTAATTATTAAACTAAAAAATTCTAATAAAACCCTGCCTTTAAATATTCGGAACAAACAACTGCCGCTACATAAAAAACAGGAGGTTGATATTATTAGCGCCAACAAATGCATTATTGGTTATGTTGATGTAAAAAAAGAAGAATATTATTATCTCACCAATAACTTTTGCAAAGTAATTGGCTTTAATATTCCCGCATTTTTTATAACATGGATAACAGGAATTGTTGCGGCTGCATCAACACTTATTTTTATTGAAAATAATTACAAACCACTATTGGCAGGCATACTTTTAATGCTAACATTTATGATTCATGTAAGTATAAAATCTATCTTAAACAAAAAGATTGAAAACGAAATAGATGAATGCATGAAGAGCTTTTCTATTGTTTAATTGCTTCGCTGGCTTGCAATAAAATTATTCTTTTTCTACAGTTTGCAATTCATTTACTTTAGCCCTTATCTTAGCTTCAATTTCATTGGCAAGGCCTTCGTTATCGCCAAGCAGCGCTTTTACTGCCTCGCGTCCCTGGCCCAGTTTATTTCCTTCATAACTAAACCAGCTTCCGCTTTTTTGAACAATGGCCATTTCAACACCCATGTCAATAATTTCGCCAATCTTGCTAATGCCTTCACCAAAAATTAAATCAAACTCTGCATTGCGAAATGGCGGAGCCACTTTATTCTTAACCACTTTTACTTTTACGCGGTTACCAATTGCTTCGTCACCATCTTTTATTTGTGCCATGCGACGAATATCCAACCGTACAGAACAATAAAACTTTAATGCATTACCACCTGTAGTTGTTTCAGGATTACCGAACATAACACCAATTTTCTCGCGCAACTGGTTTATAAAAATGCAAATAGTATTTGTTTTGCTTATGGTTGCCGTAAGCTTGCGTAAAGCCTGGCTCATTAACCTTGCCTGTAAACCCATTTTGCTATCGCCCATTTCACCTTCCAATTCACTTTTTGGTACCAATGCTGCAACAGAATCTATTACTACAACGTCCAAAGCGCCTGAAAGAATTAAACGGTCTGCGATTTCCAAACCCTGCTCACCATAATCTGGTTGCGATATTAAAAGGTTATCTATATCAACACCCAATTTTCGTGCATACGCACTGTCAAATGCATGTTCTGCATCTATAATAGCGCAGATGCCTCCTTTTTTTTGCGCTTCTGCAATTACGTGTATTGCAATGGTAGTTTTACCAGATGATTCAGGCCCGTAAATTTCAACCACTCTTCCTTTTGGCAAACCGCCAACGCCTAAAGCAATATCTAAACCAATAGAACCTGTTGAAATAACTTCCATCGTTCTTTCACCGCGCTCATTCATCATCATCACACTGCCTTTACCAAAATCTTTATCAATCTTTTCAATTGTTAGTTTTAAGGCTTTTAGTTTATCTGAACTCAAATCTTTCTCTTTATCATTTTTCATTTTAACAGGCATTTAAAAATTTAAGACTGCGAAGCTAATAAATTTAGTTTTTAAATATAGAAATAATAGTGGAATACGCATTGAATTTTTTAACGGATTCTTTTTATTACAGATGTATCCTTTAATATTAATCCACGTCTAATTTTTAAACGTAGTTATATAACAGAACAGAAAAATTTTATAAGAATTATTAAACTATTATAAGATGAATACAAACGCTACACAACAAGAAATTCTGCTGGTAACAAACAATTCTTTTGCACAAAGGCAATGGTGCCGCAAAGAAACCGATAGTAACGAACGCATGACATCGCAAGAGCAAATGGAAGAAGTTTGCGCAAGCGGATTGATATATGAAATTTTACCCGAAGTGTTTAATGCACCTGCAAATAAAAAGTTGTATTTATGGCAAATGCGGCCAGGCTTTTCTTTTTTACAATTAGAATATGGCGAGTTTCCTTTGGCCACAGATAAAGCGGCTTCAATAGATCCGCATAATTCATTAATGTATATGTGTTACAACTAATCGTTTACTTAGTATATATTTCTCTTTATTTAAGATTCCCGGTATAACAACCGGGTTTTTTATTTCAACACTAAAAATTTAAAAACTAATTCTTATAACCTGCAAATAACATTGTATTTTGCCTTAGCAGTTTGTAACTATTTAATAACGGTTGATATTCTCTATAAACAAGCTTTCAAAAAATAATTATGCAAACTAACATTGCTTCTCCGGGCATTACATCTAAGGGCAAAAGTTCTTTATTCGGTGTTTCATTAACAGCGGCATTGGCGGGTTTTATTTTTGGGTTTGATACTGTAGTTATTTCCGGTGCCGATAAACCCATTCAGGATTTATGGCATACAACACCATTAATTCATGGCATTTTCGTAATGTCAATGGCTTTATGGGGAACTGTTTTGGGAGCTTTGGCAGGCGGCATTCCCACACAAAAATATGGTAGAAAAAAAGTGCTGATATGGATCGGTATCCTGTTTACAGTTTCGGCAATCGGGTCTGCATTAGCGCCAAATTTATATACATTTTCATTCTTCCGTTTTATTGGTGGTGTTGGTATTGGCATTTCTTCTGTGGCAGCACCAACTTATGTATCAGAAATTTCAACTCCGGCTTCGCGTGGCAGGCTTGGCGCAATGTACCAGTTCAATATTGTGTTTGCTATTTTAATTGCATACATATCAAACTATCTTTTAAAAGGCGTTGGCGGAGCTAACGACTGGCGTTGGATGCTTGGTGTAATGGCAATTCCGGCTATAATTTATTCTGTTCTTGTATTTGGCATTCCTGAAAGCCCACGCTGGCTGGTAACAAAAGGCAGAGATGATGAAGCCAAAAAAGTTTTATTAAAATTGGGTATTATAGATCCTGACCAGGAAATTGCTTCTATAAAAGCGGGCATACAACATGAAGATGGCGGCAAAAAACAAGTATCATTTTTTAGTAAAAAACATAAAACCATTTTATACCTTGCTTTTTTTATTGCTTTCTTTAACCAGTTTTCGGGTATTAATTTTATTTTATATTATGCACCAAGAATTTTAGAAAGAGCCGGGCTTGCTGCAAATGATTCGCTGTTAAGTTCCATTACTATTGGCGGCACTAACCTGGTATTTACTTTTGTTGGTGTGTATTTAATTGACAGGCTGGGCAGAAAAACCTTATTACTTATTGGTTCTTTTGGCTACATTATAAGCCTGGCAATGGTTGCATGGTGTTTTTACAGTCATGCAGATGCAACATTATTAACTACATTTTTGGCAATGTTCATCGCTTCGCATGCAGTTGGCCAGGGTGCTGTAATATGGGTTTTTATTTCAGAAATATTTCCAAATAAAATACGGGCAGCAGGTCAATCGTTCGGTGCGGGTACACATTGGGTTTGTGCAGCTTTTATTACATTGTTGACACCTATTTTTTTAGATAAAGACAACGGTATTTTAAAAGATAATCCCTGGCCTATTTTTGCCTTCTTTTCTTTTATGATGGTGCTGCAACTTATTTGGGTAATAACAAAAGTGCCTGAAACAAAAGGTAAATCGCTGGAACAAATTCAGCACCAATTAGGGCTTGATTAAGATCTTGATATTTTAACGCTGATGTTTGTTTATTAAAATTAATGCATCGAAAATTAAACATTTTTCATTAATGCAAAGCGGCTTTATATAAGCAAAATTTAAATGATTGCTTTAAAAATTTTAATATTCTGCATTCAACCAAAGAAATAAATTTGCGAAGTATTTATCCACGCATTCAAAAAAATGTTCTGTTAGCAATGGAATTTTATTACACACTTTTCTATATTAACACCTCCTTGCTCGCAGCTATGTTTATTGTAAAGACATATCTATTTTTTTCGAGAAGCCATTTTCACCAGTATTCAGATTGGCTGCATTTCAGCAAGCACAATATTTTTAATTCAAGAAACAAGCAAGTGGCAAAAGCAAAACAAACACAAAATGCTTTAAGCTTTATACTTTTAATTTTTATTATTATTGATGTTTGCCTGCTTTTAATGGCACATGCTACATAAAAAATCTGGCAATGAAAGACTGGTTCAAATTATACAGCACAAAAAATTATCTTGAAGCAAACATGATTAAAGGTTTGCTTGAAGAGAACAACATTAAAACTATCATTTTAAATATGCAGGATAGCAGCTATTTAGCTTTTGGCGAAATTGAATTATATGTGCCTGTTTTGTTTAAAGATATTGCACAACACGTGTTGAATAATGCTTTATCCAACTAATATTGTATGCAAACAAAACCATAAATGACATCTGATATATTGTTGCGCCCATGGAAAAAAGAAGACGCAAAACAACTTGCTTATATCGCCAACAATAAAAAAATCTGGAATAATTTAAGAGATAGCATTCCGCAACCATATACTATTGCAGATGCAGAAAAATGGGTTGCACATTGCAGTTCGCAAAAACCTGTTTTAAGCTTTGCTGTTATTTATAAGTCTGCACTTGCAGGCAGCATTGGTTGTGTGCCTAAAACAGATGTTTACCATAAAACCATGGAAATAGGTTATTTTATTGGCGAAGATTACTGGAACCTTGGTGTTGCCACACAAGCTGTGCGCATATTGTTGAGTTATATTAAAACCGGGTTTGATGTTGTACGCTTATATGCCGAAGTATATGCGCAAAATAAAGCTTCTATGCATGTATTAAGAAACAACGGTTTTTACCTGGAAAGTATAAGGCGTAAAAGTGCTATTAAAAATAATATTCTTTTAGATGACTATGTTTGGGTTAAAATTCTATAGCGTCCATAATAAATCAATTTTTTTAGACAGCATAAAGTTTCATCACATTTACACAACTGCATTTCAGTGCTTAAATTTGCGCTCATCGCATTTTTAAAACCAGGTTATGTCAGCTTCAAAAAAATCTAAAAGGTCAGACGCTATTCCTATTGCAGTTTCGCTTGATACTAATACACCGGTGGATGACCTTGAATCTAAACAACTTGTTGATAAACGTGTTTTCTATGTAAGTATCCAGGCAGTTATAAATGCAATTATTATTGGCCTTATTGCAAAATTTCTTGTGTTATTAATATATGTAATTACTAATTTTTCTTTCTATGGCAAGTTTTCTTTTTCTTCCGCACCTATAACAAATCAACTTGGTTTATTTATAATTATTGTTCCTGTTATTGGTGGCTTAATTGTAGGTGTAATGGCAAGATTTGGTTCTGCAGCCATTCGCGGGCACGGCATACCTGAAGCTATGGAACAGGTATTGACGAATGACAGTAAAATAAAACCGATCATCACTTTTTTAAAACCCATTTCTTCTGCTATCTCTATAGGCACGGGCGGACCTTTTGGTGCAGAAGGCCCCATTATTTCAACCGGTGGCGCGTTAGGTTCTTTAGCAGGGCAAATAATGCACATAACAGCAAGTGAAAGAAAAGTGATGCTTACTGCAGGCGCTACTGCAGGTATGGCAGCAATTTTTGGAACGCCGCTTGCCGCAGTTTTGTTAGCCATTGAATTATTATTGTTTGAATTTTCACCGCGCTCCATCATTCCCGTTGCTTTGGCTTGTATAACAGGCGCGGGTATGCACTTTGCATTATTTGGAACAGAAGCCGTTTTTGCAATGCCCGATATTCCATCGCCTGATACAATTGCTTTGATTACTTATATTGTAATGGGTGCTGCTGTTGGTGTTATTGCAGCATTGGTTTCAAAAAGTATTTATTTTATTGAAGATATTTTTGAAAAGCTGCCTGTACACTGGATGTGGTGGCCTGCAATTGGTGCGGTTGCTGTTGGTGTTGTCGGCTATTTTGCACCTTATACTTTAGGTGTAGGTTACAGTAACATCACTGCATTATTATCAGGAAAACTTACTATTCAATTAGTTTTAGGATTGTGTTTTTTGAAATTTATTTCCTGGTCAATTTCATTAGGCAGCGGAACATCTGGCGGAACATTGGCACCATTACTTACTATTGGCGGCGCCTTTGGTATTTTATTAGGCATGTTTGTGCAACGCATTTTTCCTGGAAGCGATATTAATCTTCCTACATGTGCACTAATTGGTATGGCTTCTATGTTTGCCGGCGCATCAAGAGCGTTGCTTACATCTATCGCTTTTGCATTTGAATCTACCATGCAGCCGCATGGTTTACTACCTGTGCTTGGTGCGTGTGTAGCTGCATATTTCGTTTCATTTTTTTTAATGAAACATGGAACTATTATGACAGAAAAAATTAATCGCCGTGGTGTGTTTACGCCAAATGCATACGAAGCAGATATATTACAAAGATTAAACGTAGAATATGTAATGCAACAGGAACCTGCTGTATTAAGCGGAGATACTACATTGGCTGAAGTAAAAGAGTGGGCAAAAGAAACACAAGGTGAAAATTTACCTAAATGTATTTCTGTGGTTGATGAAAATGAAGACCTGATAGGAATAGTTATCTTAAGAAAGATACTTGAAAGCAATGAAGATTCATTGCCGGTAAAAAAGCTGGTAACCGATAAAAATGTTTACGTGTATAACAACAGCCAACTGAGTTTTGCAGTTGATGTAATGCACAGGTTTAAAGTAAATTTTTTACCTGTTGTTGATAGGAATAACAAGAAAAAAGTTGTTGGTGTATTAACGCCGCAGGATGTTTTTGCTGCATACAAAAAACGCAAGCATGACGAAGACAGCTATAAGAGAGAAATCTCTTTACGCCGCAGCGGGTATAAATTACTTATTAAAAGTAAACAACTTTTGAAAAGCTAACAGCATTGCCATACCGGTGTAACGCTGCAGCTACATACATCTAATCAAGAAATAATTCATGATGCTTATAAAAGTAGGGAATAAGAATTACGATAAATATGAAAAATATAATATCAATCCCAAACAATAAACCTGTAAAGCCATCATACATTGGTAAGTCGGTACCCGACTGATTGCGAAATGCTACAAACGCAAGAAGACCAAGTAGTATTAAGAATAAAAGCCTGAATAGAGTGATACCAATTTTTGTGTATCTGATGAATAAAGCCAGTATAACACCCGCAACCACAGCAAGAATGAACGTACCAAAAATTATAGAAGAAATATTAATTACTTCTGAAGGGTTATAATGAGATATTCCCCTATATATAACATTGTACAATAATGCCGTGCATGTTGCAAAAAAGCCGCTGAATACGCCCGCAAGAACCGCTTTTGCAAATACTGATTTTTCGAAATGAATATCTTCCATAATTAAGGTTTAAAAATTATAAAACTAAAGCAAAAGTAAAGCACGTTTACTTTAAAGTTAAATAATAGTATAAGTTACCCGTTGGCGGAGTTAATTTTTATAAGAGATAAAGCAAAAAGATGTTGTGCG
>JBDUEO010000113.1:0-8676 GCA_040002335.1 Parafilimonas sp.
GTGTAGCAGGAATGGTAATGGATACTGTTGGCGATAATGTTAACAGTAGTTATCACAACTTATCTAACTGGGGAATGGATATTCTGCATGTTGAAAAATCGTTGGGTGCAGGTTCTGTTGCCATTGCAACAAAAGATGAAAACGGCAAAGACACTTTAATTCGTTTAGGCGGCAAAAATATTTTAAACGAAACTTATCAGCAAATTGCCAACGGGCCTTTATATGCTGCGTTTGAAATGAATTATACCTGGAAAATAAATAATTCGTCCGTAACAGTAAAACAGCAGGTAAGCATTTGGGGAAAGCAATATTTTTATGAAAGTAAAGTAACTGTTTCAGGCGCTCCGCAAAATGCAGGATTGGCAACAGGTATTGCAGATTTTTATGAAAATGAAGTTGATAGTTTTAGATTAGATAAGACCGCTGTTTTATTATCGCATGGCAAACAATCAGAAAATAAAGATGAACTTGGTTTAGCAATAATATTGCCTTTGAACACATTTGCTTATTTCAGCGAAGCACCTGAAAAAAATACTGATGTAACCAAAACGCATTTAATTACACAATACATAAAAAATGATGAAGCGCTTACATACAGGTTTTATGCATGCTGGCAAAAAACAAACAGCAACTTTGCTTCATCAAAATATTTCAAAAATTTTATGAAAGAGGAAGCAAAAAAATTCAGCTATCCTTTACAAATTGTTTGGCAAAATTAATTTATGATGTATGATAAAAACACAGGAGAATATTATAAGTATTATACAGGAGCAAGGTGTAATTCCTTTGTTTTATAATGATGATGAAGAAGTAAGCATTGCCATTGCAGATGCTTTGTATAATGCAGGAATAAGAATTGTTGAATACACCAATCGCGGCAGCAATGCAGTTAAAAATTTTGAAGCATTAACTACGCTGAGAGATAAGCAATGGCCTGAACTTATATTGTGCGCCGGTACTGTAAAATTTCTACATGAAGCAAAAGCATTTATACATGCGGGCGCAGATTTTATAATTTGTCCGGGCGTAATTCCTGATGTTGCAAAAGTGGTACATGAGGCAGGTTTATTGTGGGTTCCGGGTTGCATGTCATCAACCGAAATTATTATTGCCGAACAAAATGGTGCAAAGCTTGTAAAATTATTTCCGGGTAGTTTGCTTGGGCCTGCTTATCTAAAAGCAATAAAAGAAATTTTTCCCGGTTTACTATTTATGCCAACCGGCGGTGTTGATATAACTGAAGAAAACTTAAGCGCCTGGTTTAAAGCCGGCGTTGTTGCGGTAGGTTTGGGAAGCAAACTAATTAGTAAAGATGTAATGCTGCATAAAAATTATACGGCAGTTAATAAACTTGCAGCTAAAGCATTAGCACTAATAAAAAAAATAAAAGATGAATGTCATTTAAAATAATTAAGTTCAAACATCTACTATCATAAAATCTTCAATACACATTGATATGAAAACTGCAGAAGAAATTGTATTACAAAAGAAATCCATTAATAATTTTATTCAGCCTGATGCTAAAGTTATAGAAGCGCTTAAACAACTTAACAATGTAAATCTCAGCTATCTTATAGTTAAAGATGCGGATGAAGTAAAAGGTATTTTTAGTGAGCGTGATTATGCGAGAAAAGTAATATTACAAGGCAGGTCGAGCAGTGAAGTAATGGTAAAAGAAATAATGGCAACCGATTTACCTGAAGTACAATTGCACGATTCTATTGAAAAATGTATGAGCCTTCTTGCAGCGCATGGAAGGCGGTATATACTTGTAATGAATAAAAATAAATTTGAAGGCGTGATTACCATTCATGATCTGTTACGCGAAATTTTATTGCATGGAGAAAGAGTATTTGATAATCGCATAACACGCACGCTTATTGACATAAATGAACATGCGCCCAAAATTTACTAAAAGATGTATAATAAAAGGGAATGCCAACAAGAGAAGCTGCAACTATTAATGCGGAAATAAAAAGCTGCATGTTATTAAAAATTGCAGTTTTTAGAAAATTGTGATGGGCTACAGGCTCATGCCGCTAATAAAGCTATTGCATTAAATAATTTACCGAAAGTTGTTAGGTTATTTGATTTCTATGTGTAAACAAATTAATTTTGAATGATTAATTCAGGCGATGGGGTTCGCCTTTAACCGCCGTAAAAAGCTGATAACTCCTGTTCATGGTTAAATATTTATTACTATGTTCAGGAATTTTTTATTTATAGGGTTAGGCAGTTTTATAGGCGGCGTTTGCAGGTATCTGCTACAGCAATTTGTACAAAACAATTATCCATCTTCCATTCCCTATGGTACTTTAATTGTAAATATTATTGGTTGTTTCGTTATTGGTTTAGTGTACGAATTATCCGGTCGTGGTAATTTAGTGTCACCCGAAATGCGCCTGTTTATTGCCACAGGCATTTGTGGTGGCTTCACTACTTTTTCTTCATTCGCTTACGAAAATGTAACTATGGTATTAGAAGGTGAATTTCTGTATACGCTATTGTACATATTGCTAAGTGTAGTAATTGGGTTTGGTGCCGTTCACGCAGGTATTTTATTCATCAAATTAATATTCTGATTATGGAATTACAATACGATTCAAAACTGCTTCGCATATTTGTTGGTGAAGCAGATAAGCTGGCGCATCAGCCTTTATACGAAGCCATTTTATTCGAAGCGCGAAACCAGAAATTGGCGGGTTGCACGGTTATGCGCGGCATTATGTCGTTTGGTGCATCAGCACATGTGCATACTGCAAAACTTATAGAAATATCGCAGGACCTGCCGCTTATACTTGAAATAGTTGATCATGAAGACAAGATAAATGCATTTGCAGAAATAGCAGGTAAATTAATTGAGGAGTCGGGCTGCGGTGGTTTAATAACAATTGAAAAAGCCGGCGTATTATATTACAAATCAAAGGCACAAAAAGATAGCTAATTTATTTGAATAGACGTACAACATAAAAAATATTACTGTTATGCTCAACATACCTGAAGAACGCAAACATATTTTTAATTCAACAGCTTACATGATTGAGCGAAAGTTGCTTGACCTGCAAACCTACATTATCGCACATCGGCATTCATTAAGATATGTATGCATAGAATTTACAACGAATATATCAGAAGAAGAGTTGTTGAAAATTGAAAAAGAAATTAATAAGATGTATGATTTGCTTGAAGCTTTTTGTAACGAATATAATGTTGACAAATTGAAAGCAACAATGCAATCCGAGTTAATGGTTAAATCAAATTTTTTGTGGGAAGATTTAACCGGCGCGGTTAGTTTAAAAGGTTATGGCGAATTAGATAAAGCTATAGCAGATGATTATACAAAGAAGATGAATGTAATGATTGATTCAATAAACCAGCTTATTCAGCAATTAACTAAAAAATTTAATTATGCAAATAACAAAAGTTAAAGCACGCGAAGTGCTCGATTCAAGAGGCAACCCAACTGTTGAAGCAGAGATTACAATAGATGAGAATATTAATGGCAGCGCCATCGTTCCTTCAGGTGCAAGTACCGGCGAAAAAGAAGCAGCAGAATTGCGTGATGGCGATGCAAAGCGTTATAACGGCAAAGGTGTTTTAAAAGCAGTGAATAATGTAAACACTACCATCGCCAATATCATTACAAATAAATCGTATGAAAACCAGCAGGCGTTAGATGATGCATTAATTAAGTTAGATGGCACAGAATATAAATCTAATCTCGGTGCCAATGCTATTCTTGCTGTTTCTATGGCGTATGCAAAAGCAATGGCAGCGTTTAATAAGCAGCCTTTATATAAATATTTAGTGCCCGGGAACAACTATATAATGCCTGTTCCTTGTATGAATGTTATTAATGGCGGAAGGCATGCAGATAATAATGTGGACTTCCAGGAATTTATGATTGCGCCTCACAATGCGCCTTCGTTTAGAGAAGCGATACGTATGGGTGAAGAAACATTTCATGCATTAAAAAGTATTTTAAATAAGAAAGGATATTATACCGGTGTTGGGGATGAAGGCGGCTTTGCACCAAATCTTAAATCGAATGAAGAAGCTCTTGAAGTAATTCTTGAAGGCATAATAAAAGCGGGTTATAAACCAGGCGCAGATATTTCCATTTGCCTTGACCCGGCAACCAGCGAAATGTGGGATGATGACGGTTATGTTTTTTTCAAATCAACCAAACAAAAAATAACAAGTGAAGCATTATTGGAAACATGGAAAAAATGGACAGCGCAATATCCGATTGTTTTATTAGAAGATGGTATGGCTGAAAATGACTGGGATGGATGGAAGATAATGACACAAGAGGTGGGTAATAAAATTGAATTAGTTGGCGATGATATTTTTTGCACCAATCCATCTATTGTGCAAAAAGGTATTGATGCAGGCATTGCTAATTCTGTTTTAATAAAGCTCAATCAAATAGGCAGCGTAAGTGAAACATTACAAACTATTAATCTCGCTTATAAAAACAATTACAATTGTTTTATTTCTCACCGCAGTGGAGAAACAGAAGACACGTTTATAGCAGATTTAACGGTTGCAACAAGTGCAGGCCATTTAAAAACCGGCAGCGGTTGCAGAAGTGAACGTGTTGCAAAATTCAACCAGTTATTACGCATTGAAGAAGCGCTTGGAAGCAATGCTTCATTTGCAGGCATTAAAGCTTTTAAAAATCAATAAGTGAATAAGTGACTTTCGTACAGTACAGCATCAAATTGCATAAAGAAAAATTTAAAACGATGTGATATGCGCATTGCAATCATCAGCGATATACATGCAAACCTGCCTGCGTTGGAAGAGGTTTTAAAAGGTATTGATTCGCAAAATGTAAATGCCATTTATTGCCTGGGCGATTTAGTAAATCAAAATGTATGGAACAATGAAGTGATTGATATAATCCGTAAAAGAAAAGCACCAACTGTAAGAGGCAATCATGATGAAGGCATCGCATCAGGAAAACATTTCTTTCCTTTTTCATATACATTTCCAGAAGCAAAAGAATGGGGAATACAAGCCATTAATTATACGCTGCAACACATAACACCTGAAAATAAAAACTTTCTATCATCATTGCCCTTAAAGCTGTACATAAGCATCCGGCAAAAAAATGAAGCGCCGTATATCATCAGTTTAATGCATGGCAGCCCGTTAGGAATTAATGATCGCATATTTCGTTTTCTTCCGCAAAATTTTTATGCATCCATGATTGATAAGGCAAATACAAATATGCTGCTTACCGGCAACACGCATGCACCGCATCATAAAATAATTACTAAAGAAGATAATGGTAAAACTTCATATTATCATCTTATAAATCCAGGCTCAGTTGGCAAGCCTAAAGATGGCGACTGGCGTGCATCTTACATTATCATCACGCTTGATATTACACAATCGTTGCGTACAAATAAAGATGCAATACAGGTTGACTTTTATCGCATAAAATATGATTTGGGCAAAGCTGTAAAAGCTATTAAAAACAATGGTTTGCCTGTTTATTATGGCGGGTGTTTAATAACAGGATAAACTTAAACAGATTAATAAATGAAACTTGCATTCATCAGTGATATACATGCTAATCTTCCTGCTTTGGAAGCGGTTTGGAATGATATACAAAAGCGCAAACCAGATGATGTTTTTTGCCTTGGTGATTTGGTAAATTTTGCAGGATGGGATAATGAAGTAATTGAATTTATCAGAAGCAAAAATATAACCACGCTGCAAGGCAACCATGATGAAGGTATTGGTTATGGTTACGATACTTTTAATTATTCTTACAAAACAGAAGCGCAACACCAGTTTGGCATTGCATCTATTAAAAGGCTGCGCAATGCTTTATCTGAAGAAGAAAAAAAATTTCTGCAAACACTTCCCTTCTCATTAAAACTTGTATTCAAATTTCCTTTTCATCATATAACTATTGCATTGGTGCATGGCAGTGTTTTTAGTAATAACGATTATATCTTTCCAAACACAAGCGATGAAGAATTATTATTAATGCTTGATGAAATTGATGCAGATATTTTACTGATGGGACATACGCATCGTCCTTTTCATAAAGCTATTTTTTGCGAAGAAGAAAACCGCAAACAATATCGCCATGCAATAAATGTTGGTTCTGTTGGCAAGCCGAAACATGGCAATAATAAATCCTGTTATACTTTATTGGAAATTGATGAAGCACTTAGCTTAAACGAACCCGATTCAGTTAAAGTGCATTTTAATTATATTGAGTATGATACTGGAAAAGTAATCAATCATATTCATGCATTGAATTTGGGAGATGCGTATGATGATTTTTTAAAACATGGTGAATCATAAGTATGGATTTGCTTCAAAAAATAACTACACTAATTAATCTTATAAATGGTTACACAGATGATAATATAATTCGTGAGTTACATGTGCTTGAAACCAAATTAAAAGAACAGCGATTTTATATTGTTGTTGTTGGATTATTTAAAAGAGGTAAATCAACGCTCATAAATAGTTTGCTTGAAAAAAATATTGCGCCTGTTGCCATAACACCATTAACTGCAATTGTAAGTGTGATTGATTACGATGCGTCGCAATCAGCGCAAATTCATTTTATAAATGGCGAAACTTTACAAACAACTATTGCAAATATTGATGATTATGTAACGGAAGATAAAAATCCTGAAAATATAAAACAGGTAAACTATGTAACCATTTTAGATAATGCGCCTTTACTAAAAAATGTTTCATTGGTTGATACGCCTGGTATTGGTTCTGCTTACGAACATAATACAGAAGCAACGCTTGCTTTCATTCCAAGAGTTGATGCAGCGCTGTTTATTTTAAGTGCAGATATTCCGGTATCGAAAACAGATATTGAGTTATTAAAAACATTGCATAAAACTTCACCACAAATTATTTATGTTTTTAATAAAGCTGATTTATTAAATGAAGATGATTTGCAAAAAATAGTAATACATAATAAAACGGTTATTGCAAAAGAATTGCAGCTTTCGATAGATGATATTGAAATGCTGATTGTATCTGGCAAACGGAAAAATATTCAATCATTAAAAAATAAATTGCTTTCTTTTTCAGAAGCTGAGAAGGCTAAATTGCTGCAGGCATCTTCTTTAAATCAATTCCATCTGCTGCGTTCAAAAGCTGTTTTGCAAATTCAATTAAGGCGCGATGCGTTCTTAATGCCGCTGAATGAACTTGATGCAAAACAATCGCAGTTAAATGCATCAATACAATTAATGCATGAACAGAAAGATGAATTTGAAAGTATCATTAATGGTAAAGTAAAATCGCTGCAGCATACAATTCATGAATCAGTAAATGAGTCATCAAAAAAGTTACGTGAAAAAGTTTACTCAAAGATTGATGCATTGATTGAAAGCAATGCTTCTTCAGAACAAAAGATCAAAACTTTACAAGAGATTAATGAATTTATATTGAATGAATTTAATGATATAAAAAATGAGTGGGAACAAAAAGCCAAAGCGCAGTTTAAAAATTTATTATTACAATACAGCCAGCGTTCGCAAAGCTTTTTAAATGAGCTCGCAAAAAATCTAACCGCATTATTAAATTTTAATTTTGAACTAATTGCAGGCCAGTTTGACTTAAACATTTACAGCAGTTTTTATTTAACGCTTGATAGCGGCATTGCACCGGTTTATAAGCAACATGCTTTAATGAAAACGTTATTTCCCAAAGCTGAAAAAGCAAGATTAAAAATAAAATGGCAACAACATTATAACGAAATAATTATCCGCAATGCATCATCTGTTATGTATGATTTGCAGTATAAAATTCAGGAATCGTTTCGCAAGTTTAATTATGACCTGAATAACATGTTGGATGAATTGCTGAATAATATTAATGATGTATTACATACTACACGAACAGAAAGATTAAACAAAAAGCAGGCAGTGGAAGAAACCGTCACGCATCTCAACAACACACTGTATGCTTTGCAGGCATTATAAAGCACTTAATTAATTTTTATGAAAACAAAAGTTTTAGCTGCAGGCGGCATCTTCTTAAACCAGGATGGCGATGTGCTGATGATATGTAGTAAAAAGTAGAAATTACAAAGCCCGCAACTTGTTGATTTTGCAGGCTCAAGTAAAGCAGTTATAAATGTCTGTCGGGATGACTGAAGATTTTATAAAATCCTATAGCTGAACAAAATCAATTACATATAATTTGTAAAGAACTACCTCGCATTTATTTATGCCATTGTACTAAAAGGATAATGCTTCGTAAAGATAAATAGTATTAAACTTGTTTTATTATACAGCGAAAATAACAACTATTGCATGGAGAAAGAATATTTGATAACCGTATAACCCGCACACTTATTGATATAGATGAACATCCGCCCAAAATTTACTAACAGCTTTAAAAGCAAAACTATTACCTGAACTAATATGCTTTTGACGAACGCACAAAGTTTACAATCCAATCAACAGTATGTCTTTCATCAACACTTGTTAAAGCCACACGTCTACAGATTTTTTCTTCAATATCTTATAATGCCTGCTTGTATGCGGCGAAAATGGCGGAAGATATTAAAGCGGCGCTTATTCTTTTACAAGTAATGGAATTCGCTGTTTCAAGTCTAACCATTGCGCTGATAAATGTCATGATATTTAATGATAGTTATCATAAATATTTTCTTAACTT
>JBDUEO010000114.1:0-8675 GCA_040002335.1 Parafilimonas sp.
GGAGCGCAAAGATATAGGAATGCAACTAATTGAGAAAATTTTTACAAATTTTCAACCCAAAAATTCAAGTTAAAGGTTCAGTGGCAGCACAATTTGCCATTGATTTGGGTTCGTTCCTTCCAAATTTGCATTCAATAATCTGCTGTAACGAATGCCAAAACTAATTAATTGCTGGTTCCACCATTTTGAGTCAAAAAAAATTTCAACTCCCGTTGATGCAAAATTATAATGCTTGCCTGTTCTTACACTTTGGGCTTGCGTAAAATCGTAAAAAAGGTTGGTCCTAATCCGCAGAAAATAAACAATATTCCCAACGCCCCAATCAGGATATGTTAATGGAAAATTATAGTTGATAGCCGCTTTATACAATCTTGGATAATCTACCGCCGCGTAACCTCTTGAAAAAGGAAAATTATTGTCATAATAATATTTGCCCGATGTATCTCTTGATTGATATGCCAGGTTTATAACCGTGCTATGTGTTTTACTTAATCCTGGAAAATAAAAATATCCGTTTGCCAAAAATTGATGTGCTGTACTGCCGCTTGTATATTGAAGTAATAAAGATTGGCCAAAATGCGGATAAATATATTGAACAGCCTGCTGCGTGTACTGGCTATAATTCAAACTTAACTGGGCATATCCAAAATTTGAATTATTTATAAATTGCTTTGCTAAGCCTGTCCATTGAATATTATTATAATTAAAACTGGCTGATGTTGTTAAGTTTTTATACAATTTGCCGCCGCTAAAATTCAATGGTAATTGTAAGCCTGCTGAAAGCCTGCTTTCATTCCAGTGAAATGATGTATCAGCGTTTAATTTAACAGTACGGTTCCAAGTTTGATTTACAGCTATAAATGGCTGAACAAACCAGCCGCCATAAATACCCGAATAACCAATTCTGTTAAAATGTTCGTCACGGTTATACGTGTAATATAACTGGCTCTGAATAGTGTTCAATACATTCTGTCCATATAAAATAAAAGAATAATCCGGATCCCTGAAGGAAGGATTGTAGCTATGAAAATTAAAAACGCCGGATGTTTTTGCATAATTGTCAACCGCAAAATTTCTTTCATGCAAATCTTTCAAAAGATCATTTGATTTTTTTTGAAATGGATTTGAAACATATAAACCTTTTAAAGTATCATCATCTTTAATTAATTGCCATTCTGGATCTATTGCTGCAAGCCTGTATCCATTTGCAGTAAAAGCAGAAGCAATTATTTTATGATTGTTGAAACCTGCCTGGTACAAACCTGTTGCGGAAGATGCAACGCGATAATTTTTATGTTGAGAATTAATGTATGCCCAAATCTCATCGCGGCCATTATTGGAACAACTATAAAACAATGTATCATGTTGCACAACAGGAAAACCAATAATCCTGTTTTTATAAGGAATGATTGGAATTAAATTTCCGCCTTCAACATCCTCTTTTAAAATACTCATTTCACCGGCTGCATTTCTATCGCACACATAAATAAATTTATCGTCTGCAGAAAATTTCGGATAAGAAAAAATATGCGCAGTTGTATCTGTAAACATTTTTATAATGCTTCCATCAGCATTCAATAAAACCAAATCTGAACTTCCATTAATTGATTGTTCGATGGCAACGATCATTTTTCCGTTATGCGCAATATCTGGCGAAAAATACCTTGTTTTTAAGGTGATCTTTTTTTGCTGCTTTGTATTAATATCAAGCAATCTTAATTCACTATATTCTTTATTTCCCCAACGTCCAGAAGGCTTGTAAGAAGCATAAATTATTTTTCCGTTATTGTAAGAAAAATAATCATCGTTTACAATATCCTGGACTGCTATTTTTTCTATTAAACCATCACTATGCCTTATTACAAATTGTGGTAACGCTCTATAACTTTCACGCAACATAACAACATCGCCATCTTTTGTTATATAAGGATATTTTTCATCCACCACATTATTCTTTTCAGTTGAATCAATAAACATAAGATTGGAAAGTGTTTCATTTTTCCATTGATGCTGATAATAACCAAATGCGTTATTTACAAATTCACTAAAAGAAACATACGCATACTTTTTAACGGCATTTTGCATAGGATAAAATAACGAACGATATGCTGCGGCATCATGCGTAACATCTTTCCAAAAATCATTACCATATTTTTCTCTGCCATAAGCTACCAACATATAACCAAGCGGATAATGATCGGGCACATAATCTTTATATGAACCATTGCGCAACTTCATATAACTGTATTGCTTGTTCTGTAAAAACAAACTTTTATACCCATTTAAAAACAAAGGCAATCTTCCCCTGCCCTGCTCGCTTAACAAGGTTTCGTTGTATACAGCATCGCCTTCAAAAAACCAATCGGGAACAGCTGCTGCGTTTGCTAAAGCTTGCCCGTTCTCACCAAATAAAATATGCATGGTGTGTGACAGGCCGATATTAAAATTGCTATATTGCTCTGCGTGCCGGTATTCATGCACACTTAAAAGATCACTCCAGCTCATGCTGCCTAATTCAAAAGCGTTTTGTTCAGGCGTTAAAAAAAATTCGCTGTGCCACGGGCCTAAAGCAACAAATCCGTTGGAGAATGTTGTTTGATTATGCAACACAATACTTATTTTATGCAGGTTGTTACCAATGGTATTTGCATATAGTTGTTGTTCTTTTAATGTAATGGCAGCAATACGTTTTGCAACACTATCTAACCCTTTGGGAAAAATAATTCGAACAGTATCCGTATTTACCTGTTTCCATTTTACAGAAGCCGGTTGGCCGCCTAACTCCTGTGCGCTTGAAAAATAAAAAGTAAAAAGTAAAAAACATACAATGATGAATCGCATCGTACAACAAAAATAAGTTGCGATAGATAAGGATGTATTTATTTCTTATTTAGTTGTTGATGGTGTGTAAAGTCGCTGAAATATTATGAGGCAATTAAATACCTTTTCAGCTATAATTTATGTGTATACAAAAAAAATAAAGCAATTATTTTGTATTAGTTTCCGTTTTTAAAGGAAAAAAAGTCTGCCACCATTTCTTTGGCTTTTTATTTTCTTTGGCGGTATCGTCTATATTTTGGGCTGGAATTGAATTGAATTCTTTGATGGTTGTGGCAAGATCTTCTTTTAAAGAGGCAATCGCCGCAGTGTTTAATTCTTTATTGGTTTCATCTTTTGCTTTTAATGCTTTTGTGTATTCAGCTTCTTTCATGCGAATACTATATTGCAAATTTGAAATTTTATAAAGCAGTTGACTGCTATTCATGATAAGTGCATTAATTGTAAAAAATATTATCTGATAAAACAAACAACGATGATGCACAACACGCAGCATAATTGAAAAGTAAATATAGTCTTAATTGCGAGGATGAAATTGTTAATGCTTATTTCAGTATAAAAAAGATTGTTGCAATATATCTGCAGATTAATAAATTGAAATACTAAAATGCGAACGTTGCAGTAATAATTTTTTTAAAAAATATTATTTTAGCTTGTATTATCTTTATGGCTCACTAAAGAAAAGGAGGTATTCATGCAATCTACAGATTCATCATGGAAGCCTTCGCTTGGTATCGTCTAACCGGGCTGCTTCATAGAAATATCTGCCGTTTAATACGGGAAAACCACTCTGAAATATTGAGTGGTTTTTTATTTTATTCTGTTTATTTAAAATAAGAAATAATTAAGCTGAAAAAAAATCAATTAAAAGAGTTTGCTTTCACAAATCTTTTTACTATAGTAATTAGTAGAATTAATTATTATGAATTTCAACTTTTGGTGGCGGAGGTGGTGCCTGACCGGGTGCCGGATGTTTAGGTATTTTTACTGTTGCTGTGCATGAAGCTAATATTACAGAAGCAATAATTATAGAACATACAGATTTTACCAATGGTTTGAAACTTATTTTCATTTCATTAAGTTTTAATTAAAAAATAAATGATCGCAAAATCATGCCATAATACCCAAAAAGTGTACTATGTTCAAAAATTAAACGACATTAATTAACGAAGAATTCTGGCAATTAAAAATAAAACAGCAAGAATGATCATAACATATCTTAGCCATACTGGTATTTTCTTATTATTTTTCTCATTCAACAAGTGCAAGCTATTTTAGAATTGCATTTTTTCAAACCAAATATCTTAAATAATAATCAGCCAAAAATGCTTTGCCTAATAGATGATAAGCAACCCATTTTTGTTCAAGCGGCAACCATACTTCTACCGCTTTTACATCGGGAAAAGTTTTGTAATCAAACCGCAAACTTTCTGTACTGATATAACCCGTGTAATAGTATTTCATTTTATGTAAAAGCGCATATTCCAATTTTTGAAGTATCATAAATTTCCCCAAACTATAGTTATGATATTGCGGATGGTATATGTTCATAATACCTGCAATTGATTGTAAACCTTTATCAAAATAGCCGGTTGAAATTAATTGCTTTTTATGCCGCACCTGCACCATTAGTGAATTAAAGGGGTTTGCAATAATTTCCTGGTGCAGATAATTATAACAACTTGATGAAACAGAAAAAGGCACATGGTTTTTATACAAAGTATATAAAGCTTCTATTTCTTCATCTACAAAAGCTGGTTGTATGATTACAGAAAAATTTGCGCATTTTTTAATAATGGCCGTAGCCGATTTTTGCAATGTACATTCCTGCACCAATGTGCGCAACCAAAAAACAGGAATAGAATAACTATCGTCGCCAACCTCTGTATCGTTGCATGTAAACATTAAATGTTGCATGCGGTAATAACCTTTGGCTAAAAAATGATCAAGATTTTTTTCTCTAAAATTGCCTGCACCTGCCGTAATGTAGAATGTTTTACTACTCACAAATTAAGTTGCTGATTTTTTGAATAAGTGTTTGAAATTATAATTGAATTAGACGCGCAAAAAACGAATGTTATTACAAATAAAAAACCATCACACAATTGCATGATGGCTAATAATTATTTCGCTTAAAATATTATACAATCGGCTCTCTTGTTAAATGCACTTTTGTCATTTGCAGGTATTGATTCTGCAATTGATGCACATATTGTATTTGCGGATTAATGCGTTTATCATCACGGTACCAAATATCCATTTGGCTAAAATCGTCAGCTTTTTTAATCAACATTCTAAACGATCCTTTTTTATATTTTACAGAACCATCGGGCATATCTTCCCGCATAAAATTTAGTTTAATCAAAACATCGTTATTCAAGGTTATCGCATACAAATCATTTGTCTCAAACCAAAACTCCTGCACATCTGTTGCAAGGCAAACCTGTTTTTCATCACCATTCAAATTCGTCACTTCTCCTTCCCACATTTTATCTCCATATTCACCCATAAGGAAATCGCCCATTTTAATTTCATTAAACTTTATCATATAGCATTTGTTTTTTTTACGGCAAAAGATAGAGATTATTTTTTACGTGTGTTTATTTCGATATTATTTTTTTAGATAATTCTGAAAAAAAATAAAACACATTAAAATTAGCTTCCCCTGTTGGCGCCAGTTGATCTTACTTTTTGTTTAGCTGCGCCTGGCTTTGCACTAACTTTTATAAACTTAGAACCGGAATTATTATTCGCCTGGTTCTTTGCTGTTTTACTTGCGTTCTTTTTATTGTTAACTGGTAATGACATAATATAGAATTTATCATCAAAAATATGTTTTCAATTTAACTAATCAACGCACAAAATAAATTCAACATTATTTACCAGGTGTAATGCAGTGTATATTATTTACTTTAACAAGCACATTATAAAACTTACATTTCAAAATATATCAACATAAAATTTTAAATAAAAATCTTATAAAACGATCAATAAAAACTAACACTCATAAGCAAACAAAATTTCATTCATTCATAAAAAAAATCGTTCTTTAAAACTTTTAAAATAGTTTATAATTATTCAGGATGAAAGTTTTAAAGTTTGGCGGCACATCTGTTGCCAACGCAGAAAATATAAATAAGGTTGTAAATATTGTTATTAACAATGATGAAACTCAGGTTATTGTTGTAAGCGCTTTCGGCGGCGTAACAGATATTTTAATTAAGGCCGGAACGCTTGCAGAAAATGCAGATGAAACGTATAAAGATGTTTTAAAAGAAGCAGAAAAAAAACATTTGGATACAGCAAGAGCTTTGCTGCCTGTAACACATCAAAGCAGTTGTTTAAGTATGATTAAACAGCAGTTTAACGAGCTGGAAGAAATTTGCAACAGTGTTTTCTATTTAAGAGAATTATCGTTGCGCACAAAAGACCGCATTGTAAGTTTTGGCGAGCTGTTATCGTCAAAAATTATTTCGGCTTATATGCAATCAAAAAATGTTATACACGATTGGCTTGATTCAAGGCAACTCATAAAAACCAACAGCAACTTTGGTTTTGCAGCGGTTGATTTTGAAGTAACAAACAAACTGATTGATGATGCTATAAATTCATCCGACAAAAAAATATTTATTGCATCTGGTTTTATTGCCAGCGACGAAAACAACAATACTACAACTCTCGGCCGTGGCGGCAGCGATTATACTGCAGCTATTTATGCTTCAGCAATTAATGCAAATTCTTTAGAAATATGGACGGATGTCAGCGGCATGATGACAGCGGATCCGCGTTGGGTAAACAATGCAAAAACTATTGAACGCATTTCTTATCGCGAAGCAATGGAGCTATCGCATTTTGGTGCAAAAGTTATTTACCCGCCAACCATTCAGCCCGTTGCACAAAAAAATATTCCAACATGGGTTAAAAATACATTTGCACCTAATGATGCGGGAACTGTGATAGAAAAATCATCTTACTCAGCCTCTGGAAATGGTGGTATTATTACTGGCATTTCAAGTATTAACGCTATTGCGTTGTTAAGCCTTGAAGGCAGCGGTATGATTGGCATTCCGGGTTTCTCAAAACGTTTATTCGAAGCCTTGGCGAATGAACAAATAAATGTGATTCTTATTACGCAAAGTTCTTCTGAACATTCCATCTGTGTTGCTATAAATACTAACGATGCATTAAAAGCAAAACGAATTGTTGATACAACCTTTGAAATGGAAATTTCGCAAAAGAAATTAGAACCATTAAAAGTTGAAACAGAACAATCCGTAATTGCATTGGTTGGCGATAAAATGAAAAGTCATCCTGGCATCAGCGGAAAAATGTTTGATGCATTGGGCAGAAATGGCATTAACGTAAGAGCTATTGCACAAGGCTCATCAGAAAGAAATATTTCTGCAGTTATTGCACACGATGATATAAAGAAAGCAGTGAATGTTTTGCATGAAGCTTTTTTTGAATCGGTGTATAAACAACTAAATGTTTTTATTGTTGGCATTGGCAATGTTGGAAGTAAATTATTGCATCAAATTTTGCAGCAACAAAAATTTTTAGAAGAACATTTAAATTTGCAACTAAAAATAAATGGCATTGCCAATAGTAAAAAAATGGCTTTTAATGATGATGGTAACGACATTGATTTAAAAACATGGAAAGAGCAGTTGCAACAAGGCGAAGAAATGCAATTAAACAAATTTATTGAAACCATTATCTCAAAAAATTTGCGCAATTCAGTGTTTGTTGATGTTACTGCAAACGCAGATGTAGCCAACATTTATGAAAAGCTTTTATCAAAAGCAATATCTGTTGTTGCCTGTAATAAAATTGCGGCTTCATCATCATACAAAAATTACTGCAATTTAAAATCGTTGGCAAAAGAATACAATGCATTGTTTTTGTTCGAAACCAATGTGGGCGCGGGTTTGCCGGTTATCGGCACATTGAATGATTTACGCAGAAGTGGTGATGTCGTTACCAAAATACAAGCGGTTTTATCAGGCACTTTAAATTTTGTTTTTAATAATTATGATGCTACAAAACCTTTCTCAGCAATTGTAAAACAAGCGCAGGATGAAGGCTACACAGAACCCGATCCGCGATTGGATTTAGGCGGAACAGATGTAATGCGTAAGATCTTAATTCTTGCCCGTGAAGCCGGCGAAAAAATTGAGATGGATGATATTACCAACAACGGCTTTTTACCTGCCTCATGTTTTGATGGAAGTGTTGAAGATTTTTATAGAGAGATGGCAAAGCATGAAGATCATTTCAAAAAATTATTTAATGAAGCAGCAGCAAAAAATTGTAAGCTGAAGTTTGTTGCTGAATATTCAAATGCCAAAGCTTCAGTAGGATTAAAACATATTCCTAACGATTCAGATTTCTATCATTTATATGGAAAGGATAACATCGTGTTGTTTTACACACAACGTTATCCTGAACAACCATTAATAGTAAAAGGTGCTGGCGCTGGCGCAGATGTAACAGCCAGTGGCGTGTTTGCAGACATCATAAGAGTAGCACGAGTATAATGAAAAAAGTTTTAGTAAATAGCCCGGCAACTGTTGCAAATATTGTTTGTGGTTTTGATATTTTAGGCTTGTGTTTGAACGGGCCTTATGATGAATTCACACTCGAAATTTCTGACGAACCCGGCATTAAAATAACCAACAACGATGATTTTAATTTACCAACAGAAGCAGAAAAAAATGTAAGCGGTGCTGCGTTGTTAGCGTTACTTGAAGAAGCAAAAGATATACAAGGTTTTATATTAAATAGTAAGAAAATTATAATGCCCGGAAGCGGCATTGGTTCAAGTGCGGCAAGTGCTG
>JBDUEO010000115.1:0-8604 GCA_040002335.1 Parafilimonas sp.
TATGTCTTCTTCAACATCCTGAAAGTAACGGTCGCTGCTGCCTTGCGCCATTGCAGCTATACTTCCCATACCGCGATATTCTTTAAATTTGCGCCCCTCATAAATAATGGTTTCGCCCGGGCTTTCTTCTGTTCCTGCAAACACGCTCCCCATCATTACGGTATCTGCGCCTGCAGATAATGCTTTCACCATATCACCTGTATAACGAATGCCGCCATCAGCAATTAAAGGTGTTCCGGAAGATTTTAATGCACTTGCTGCTTCCATTATTGCGGTTAATTGCGGAACACCTGTGCCCGCAACAATTCTTGTAGTACAAATAGAACCGGGCCCAATTCCAACCTTAACAGCATCAGCGCCTGCATCGGCCAACGCTTTTGCACCTGCAGCAGTTCCAACATTTCCCGCAATAACCTGCAGGTTTTTAAAATTTTTCTTTAACGCTTTCAATACAGTAATTACACCTTTGCTGTGGCCATGCGCACTATCCAATGTAACCACATCAACACCGACATTCATTAAAGCCGCCGCTCTTTCATGAATATCTTTTGTAATGCCGAGCGCCGCACCTACCAGCAATCTTCCAAATTCATCTTTTACAGCATTGGGATAATTTTTTATCTGAAGAATATCGCGATATGTAATAAGACCGGTTAGTTTACCATCTTTATTTACCACCGGTAATTTTTCAATTTTATATTTATGCAGAATAATTTCAGCCTTTTTAAGATTGGTTCCATCAGGCGCGGTGATAAGATTTTTACCCGTCATTACTTCGCTTACCTTTTTCCGCTTCTCGGTTTCAAAACGCAGGTCACGGTTGGTAAGAATTCCGACAAGAATATTATGCTTATCAACAATAGGAATACCACCAATTTTATTTTCTTTCATCAATTTTAAAGCATCACCAATGGTTGCATCTACCATTAACGTAATCGGATCTATGATCAAACCGCTTTCACTGCGCTTTACTTTTCGCACTTGTTCTGCTTGTTTTTCAATGCTCATATTTTTATGCAAAATACCAATGCCGCCTTCCCTTGCCAAAGCCATGGCAAGGCTTGCTTCTGTAACTGTATCCATAGCTGCAGAAAGCATGGGAATATTTAGCTTTAGTGATTTTGTAAGCCTTGTTGAAATATCAGTTTCGCGGGGAAGAACCTGGCTGTAAGCGGGCATTAGTAAAACATCGTCGAAGGTTAAACCTTCACCAAAAAAACGCGTTTGTGTTGAAGCATTAATTATTGTTGCCATGTGCAAAGATATAGCGGCAAATGATTGCATGCAAAATTTTGGAGGATGAATAAATTTAGTTGAAAATTAAAATACATGACCGAGATAATTAAGCGATAAAAAGCGTTTGTGTCGAAGTCTTGCAGAATAGTTACTTAAATAAATATTTCCAGCGCACCTTATCACAACTTTAATAGCTATATTATTTTCGACAGGAGTTGAAAAATTCCATTGGTTTTAATCTGAACACAGGTTGCGCGATTGATTGTTTTCATGTATTTAAATTTCATTTTCCTTAAATATTTTTTAAAGCTAACATCTCCTGTCTTAAAAAGTTTTTTGTGCGCAAACCATACTACAAGTGAAGTTGTGAAAAAGAATAAGGTGTAAATATTGCGCATTAAAATTTTCCCGGTTAATGATTTTGATTCGAATATAATAGAGAGCCTCTCGGTTTGAAAATCTATATGATAAGCTTCGTCTATTAATATGTCAGTGCAAATTTGTTGCAGCAACTTGCAATTGGTTGCAACTTTTAATGCATGATAAAAAATTTGGGCAGTACTTTCCACTGTAATTACAGCAAGCGTCCATATCTCCATGCTTGTATTTAAATATCTTATCTTCCTGAACAAAGTGTCGCCCCAATCTTTTTTTATTCGTCGTTGCCCAATGGCATCAATATACTTACCCAGGTTATTGCCATGTTTTTGTTCTTCTTTTATAAAAAGTTTTACCGCATCAACATAATTTGTATCATTAATTTTTTTTGCATAAATAGCAGAAGCACGTATCAGGTGATGCCCATCTGATGTTTCGCCTAACTGCCAGGCTTGCAATGAATGAAGAATAGTAGCTACTTCTTTTTCTGAAATATGCGGAGAAATAGTCCAGTCAACTCTTTGTTGTAAAGCGTTACTTTTAAAATGCTCAATCCATTTGTTACTTGTATGCATAAAATAATATTTGCAAGGTTTTAATTATTCAAAGCGCTTTGAATTACAAAGTAAAATGATTAAATTGATCATTTCAAAATATTCTTTTTGCTTCGGAATATAAAATTCTATGTATTTAATTTTACAAACCCACCATCAATAGGGTAATCGCAACCAGTGATGAACGAGGCTTCATCGCTGCACAAATACAATGCAAGCTGTGCAATTTCTTCAGGCTTTCCCATGCGGCCAATAGGCTGGGTTTTAGAAAGTTTATCAAACATTTCGGCTTCTTTGCCAGGATAATTTTTTGCAAGAAATCCGTCAACAAACGGCGTATGTACACGGCCAGGCGAAATACTGTTGCACCGAATATTATATGCAAGAAAATCTTTGGCAACAGAAAGTGTCATCGCAATTACAGCGCCTTTTGTAGCAGAATAAGCAAACCGGTCACTTAAACCAACCAATGCTGCAACAGAAGCCATATTTAAAATGCTGCCGCCTTTTTGTTTTATAAAAGGAAGCGTTTCATGCAAACAATTATACACACCTTTTATGTTCACATTTGTCAATCTTTCAAAATCTTCTGACGATGTATTTTCTGCATTGCCAATGTGTGCAATGCCGGCATTGTTAACTAAAATATCAATTACCAAATGTTGCTGCATAATTTGCGCGACAACATTTTTCACTTCATTTTGATTTGAAATATTGCATGTATAAAAAAATGCTTTATTATCTGCATTGATGATTTCATCAACAACTTTTATAGCATTATCATCAATATCAAGAATGCAAACAGTTGCACCTTGCTGCGCAAATAAAATTGAAATGGCTTTGCCTATGCCGCTTCCGCCGCCGGTTATAATTGCAATTTTTTTATCTAATCGAAACATGCTGTTAAGTTAAGTCAAAATTAAAAATTCAATATTTTAAAGTCCTTCTTTTTGGGAAGGATTTAGGAGAAACTTTTAATAAGGAGAAGGGCTAACGCTTGTCCAGCCGCCATCAATAATTAAACTTTGCCCTGTAATATGTTTTGATGAAGGCGCTATCATGAATAATGCTGCATTAGCAATGTCTTCAACAGTTGCCGGCTTACCCATTGGTGTAATGCGGCTCCATGTTTTTAAATAGTCTTCATCTTCGGTTGTGCGCTCTGTAATAGTTGCGCCCGGCGCAATAGTATTGATGGAAATATTAAACGGTGATAATTCAACCACCAATGTTTTAGCAAGCATTTCCAACGCAGCTTTTGTAATGCCATAAGCTGCTAAATTTTTATGCGCCTGGTGACCAGTTACAGATGACATCAACAAAATACTTCCGCCGCTATTTTGTTTTTTTATTTGATTTGCTGCAGCCTGTGTAAGCAAAAAACTGCCACCGATATTTAGGTTCATCACGCTTTGCAAAGCTTCCGGTTTGTAATTAAAAAAATCGCCAAATAAAGTAATACCTGCATTAGCAATTGCAATATTGAGTTTGCCAAAATGCTTTACAGCTTCATCAACCATTTGTTGAATAAATAATGGATCAGCAGCATCACCTGCTATCGCAAAACAATTTCCGCTTACTGCAATTTTATTTGCTGCTTTTTTTGCAAGTGTTTCATCAATATCATTCAACAAAACAAATGCGCCGTTGATGCATAACTGTTTTGCAATTTCAAACCCAATGCCTTGCCCTGCGCCTGTAATTATTGCAACCTGGTTTTTAAATTCGTCAGCAATCATTTTTTATATTTAATCAACTTTCCAAACTTCAATATCAAAAGGCTTTACTGCAAAAGATAAACTATTGTTATTGGCATTTGGCTTAACATCGCCATGCAATAATTTCACCTGTTTAACTACAAAATTATTTTCTTTTAAATTCATTTTTATTTCTTGTGCTGATGATGAAAGATTAATGACAACAAGAACTTTTTCATTTTGATAAGAACGCATAAACGTTAACACAGAATCAGTGTTGTTATTTATTGTTTGATATTTTCCATAAGCAATTGCCTTATTGTTTTTGTGCAAGGCGATCATGTTCTTATAAAAATTATACAATGAATTTGGATCATTCTTTTCTTCTTCTAACGAAATACCATCGTTAGGTTTCAGGTTTGTACTATCCCACCACGGGCCGGAATTTTTATACCAGATTGCCATGCCTTTTCCGCTATTAGATTTATACCATTCAAATGCTTCACGTTGCGGAATATCATTACCATCACCACTATTAAAATGTTTTCCACCACCAAACATACCAAGTTCCTGTCCGTAATAAATGGATGGAATTCCACCGATCAATAAATTTAATGCAGCACCAATTTTTTCTTTGTCAATATTTTTATTAACGCGTGAAGCAAAACGTTTCATATCATGATTCTCAATAAACACAACCTGCGCTTTACCGGCTGGCGTTTTGTTTAATGAAATGTTTGCAGCAGAATCAATTTTATTTTTATTAAACATTGCAATTGCCATTTGCAACCTGAAATCAAATACACGATCAACATTGCCTTCATCAAAATAATCAAATGCATCAGAAAACCAGTTTGCCTGCTCTGCAGTAAAAATTAATTTTGGATTTATCTTTTTTAATTGTGCAAAAAGCGGAGTCCAAAAAACTTTAAACAAACCTGCAAGCTGTGGTTTGTTGTCCAAAGTATCCATCATGTGATCCAAACGAAAGCCATCTGCACCATCATCAAATTTTCCATCATCATTTGGATCGGCGAAATAGCTGAACAACTTTATATTATAATCCAGAACGTTTTTACTTTTCAGGTTTACCGTTGTAATCTTTTTGTAAACATTATCATAGCCTGTTAAACCATTTGCGCCAAACACAATACTTGATGGTTTTATATGCGCTGAATCATCATACAAAATATAATCGCTGTATTTTGATTTTAAATTGTTGTAAGAGTCTTTCCACCACAAATGATCTTGAGTAACATACTGCGTTTCCATGTCAAGATAAATCTTCATTCCATGTTTATGAATAGCTTTTACAAGATCAACATAATCCTGCATCGTTCCATATTCATCATCTATCTTTTCAAAATCATTAGAAAAATAATTGTGATAAAAAACAGATTTATATAATGGCAACAATAAAATTGCATTCACACCTAAATTCTGCAGGTAATCAAGTTTTGAATTTATACCATTAAGATCACCTTGCATATCGCCATTACTATCGTAAAAACTTCGTTGAAAAATATGGTAAATAACTTCGGGCTGATTATTTGTCTGCGCTGATAATGAAGCATCAAAAAATATACAAACCAAAACGCACAAAACAGTTATTTTCATACAACGCATTTATCTTACAAAAAAACCATTTTAAAAAGTATTGAACGCAAAATATTTTAAATTTAATCGCTCATTAAAATTTCTAACGATCTATTACATCAATAAAAATAAAACACATGAAAAATCTTTTTGCATTGCTTATTCTTCTTGTTCCATGTTTTGTAATTGCGCAAACGTACAATGGCATTGATGCAAACCTTTCCAACATTTATAAATTATCCGATGCAAAAACACGTAGCATTAGTCCTGAAAATTTTAACGGAGAAAAAGGCAAGGGCGGCATGGCAACAGATGGAACCGGTAAAGATGCATCACGAGAATTGGGGCAAAGCTGGAAGGTAAGTCCGAGTGTTATCATCAAATCAAAAACAACTTTTACAATTGCAGAAATTGATGGGCCCGGTTCTATATCACACATCTGGATGACACCCACCGGCAACTGGCGCTATTCTATTCTTCGCTTTTATTGGGACGATGAAAAAACACCTTCTGTTGAAGTGCCCGTTGGTGATTTTTTTTGTATGGCATGGGGGCAATATGCAAACGTAAATTCACTGGCAGTTACCGTAAACCCTGGCAGTGCATTTAATTGTTACTGGCCAATGCCTTTTAAAAAGAAGTGCAGAATAACCATGGAAAATATTGATGATGAAGACATGACTTTATATTACCAGGTTGATTACATGTTAACCCAAGTGCCTGATGATGCAGCGTATTTTCATGCGCAGTTTCGCCGCGTAAATCCATTGCCATTAAAACAGGATTATGTGATTGTTGATAGCATAAAAGGCAAAGGACAATACGTTGGAACATATATGGCTTATGGCGCTTATAAAAATGGCTGGTGGGGCGAAGGCGAGATAAAATTTTTTATGGATGGCGATACAAAATTCCCAACTATTAACGGCACAGGCACGGAAGATTATTTTTGTGGTTCTTATGATTTTGATACAAGAAAAAATGATGGTAGTAATGAAACTGCTTACACAGAGTTTTCAAATCCATATACAGGATTGCCACAGGTAATAAAAGGCGACGGACATTATAATATTGAACAACGTTTTGGTTTGTATCGCTGGCATATAACAGACCCGATACGTTTTGATAAAAATTTAAAAGTTACTATACAAGATATTGGCTGGCGCAGTGGTGGAAGATACATGCCATTGCAGGATGATATTGCAACGGTTGCCTATTGGTATCAAACAGAACCACATAATCCGTTTCCGCCGTTGCCAACAAGAGATGAATTGGAGAGATGATTTTTTCGCACAGAGATAACAGAGCAAACAGAGATAGATTTATTTTTGGGTGACGAGTTGAAGGAATTCTATTAAGATTAGTGAAGCCTGTCCTCAACTTGATTGGGGATCGCAACTCTGCAAGATGGTGCAAGCATTAAGCTTTAATTAAATTCTCCATAAGAGACAACGATTACATCATTATTCCGTGAAAAAAGCTCCTTTAAATGCAAGAGGAATAGCTATGCGAATACGGCGCAAAAATGATTGTACAAAAGGAAAAGTCTATTCAATAATGTTTATGCTGATGATAGGAACGCTTGCTTGAAAAGCACTTGTTGAAAAACGGTTTATATTTTTGGCTTAATGGTGAACCGACACCCGGTCTTGCCTACCCTGCTTAAAAAAATCGGTATACCTTTTTCCTTAAAATATTCATCAGTAGCTTTCCTTGCTCCTTTAAAAGCTCCATAGTCATCTATAATTAATACTCCATGATCTGCTAATCTTGGATATAGTTGCTCCAATTCATGTTTTGTTGATTCATAGAGATCTGTATCTAATCTTAGCAAAGCGATTTTATCAGGTATCACAGCAGGAATGGTATCTTCTACTTTTCCTTGGATAAACTTCAACCTTTCAAACGGATAACCTGTATTTTTCATAAGGTCTTTAACTTCATTCAAAGTGTCTTTGATGACTTCCTTTTTGGAAGGATCATAAATAATACCAGCCAGAATAAACGCTTCTGTTGCATTCCCACCCTCTGTAAAATGATCAAACTTTCCTCCTTCAGGCATTCCAGGATAGAATAAATCATATAAATATAAATTTCTAAAAGTTGAATTCATGGTGCTTAATAAATAAGCAACAGCCATCATTGAACCTCCGTGAGCTACTCCACACTCCACAATATCTCCTTGTATTTTATTTATTTCTAAATATTCTGTTGCATAAATCAGATTTATTATAGCTGGCGCATCTGTCATAGTGTAACCCTGAACTTTATTTACGATCTTAAGGTATTCTTCTTCACAATCAAAGAATTCGCTTTTATAATTTTCAATGTTTTTGAATTTATGAATAGAATAACCTAAAGAATGCAAAAATCTTCTAATAACTTTTTTTATCATTTATAATGTATTTAAGGTTCCTATAAAACAATCGTATAATGATATCAGATATTAACAATATGTTTAACTGCTTTCTTCGCAGCATCAATTGTCATATTCAAATCATCATAACTTAAAACATTGCTCAAAAACCAGCTTTCATAACCGGATGGCGGCAAATAAATTCCTTCATCCAGCATTGCATGAAAAAATTTATTAAAAAAAGCAATGTTAGATGAACCCGCATCATCAAAATTATTTACAGATTTGTTGGTAAAGAAAACAGACAACATTGAACCAAGCTGATTAATAACAACAGGAATATTTGCTGCATCAAAAACTTTCTGCAAACCATCTTTTAAATGTTTTCCTTTTGCATCAAGCTCATCATAGATTGATGGATTATTTTTTAAATGATTCAACAAAGTAAATCCTGCAATCATTGCAATAGGATTTCCGCTTAATGTTCCTGCCTGGTAAACATTTCCAAGCGGCGCAATGTGTTGCATAATTTCAGCCTTTCCGCCAAATGCGCCAACAGGCATTCCTGCACCAATAACTTTTCCATAAGTAATCAAATCAGCATCAATTTTTAAACGTTCCTGTGCGCCGCCTTGTGCTAAACGAAAGCCTGTCATCACTTCATCAAAAATGAAAATAATATCTTCTTGTGTACAAATTTTTCTTAGTGATTCAAGATAATTTTCTTTCGGTAAAATGCAACCCATATTACCGCAAACAGGTTCAATAATTATAGCAGCAATTTCAT
>JBDUEO010000116.1:0-8585 GCA_040002335.1 Parafilimonas sp.
GAAATCGTTGTTATAAAATTTTATTTTAACGGTATTGTTGCGGCAATACAGCTTAAAGGTGATGGATTGGCGCAATGAAGTTGCTTATATTTGGGAATTAGTGGCAATTTTTTTGGACACTCTCTACTTATGACACAACAAATTTTCGACGACTATCTTAAAGCATTGTATTTAAAATCTAAAAATGATTTAAGGTCAGGTTATAGCGAAAAATTAATTGCAAAACTAATTGGACTCAGCCGGACAGATGCACAAAATGTACTTCATTATTTAGCTGCAAAATATATAGATACAAAAAATGGTTTTGGAAATAATATTTCCCTTACAAATGAAGGCATTGATTATGTCCTGAAACTTCATAAAGCAAAAAAACTTAAAACCATTAAGTTTAAAAAAGCAGACTATTTGCCACCAGCTTCCAGACTAGTATTTGGTTTTCTCTATTGGTATGATTTAGTTAATGAAGACGGAACAGTTCAATTTAAAACTATTGCTGCCTTTGCATCAGACGTTTTGACTATGATATGGGGGCTTACATGGGATGGGAAAGGTCCTTTAGATGCCGAAAAAATATTGCTTCAATTTGCTAAAGACAAAATTATTGAAAAGGTTAAAGAAGAAACGCTGAATGACCAAGAAGAATTGACATTAATGACATCTACACAACCAGCTAAATGTCCATATAACGCCGAAAATTTAATTGAAACTAAATATGCTGAATTTGAAATTGAATTCGAAGTAGAAACCAAATCCCTAACAGAAGAAATTATGGATGGAAAATTGGCAATTTCAATAATAGAAACTAGAGATGAAATAAATGCAGTTTTTCGTGAAAAATTTGGTGACAATTTGCTTTTACTGAACCAAGAAAGAAATATAGTTGACTTTTTCAAAACAGCAACTTCCTTTGAAGAATTTGCTGTACGGACTTCTTCACTTGCTGAAATTTCTAGAAATCTGAATGTATCTTTTTTAAGGAAAACAACTAATGACAAAAGTGAACCTGCGAAATTGTCGGTTGAGCTATTAGAAATGTTTGCAAACCAAAAGATGCTTTCTACAGAAATTATTGAAGTACTTAGAAATTTTGGACGCATAAGGCAAGGCTATCCCAATCACATGGATAATCCAAGAGTAATTAAAAGTCTTCAATACTTTAATATTTCATATCCTGTTCGAGACTTTGAAGGCTCATGGACAACTTTGTTAACTTACTATTTAAATGCTTTAAAGACATTTTTTAATGATTTACTCGGCATCTCGTAGTCAAAACTAGAGCCAACAAGTGGTCACTGTTGCACAACCATAATTTTCTTCCGCCGTTGTTGTTGTTCTTCACCAACGACAATCTTATTCAACCATCTTTTCAATATGTGTTAGTTTTCCATCAGTAGTTATGCCTTCAACAATTACGCGAAAGCGTTGCGAGAAATCGTTGTTATAAAATTTTATTTTAACGGTATTGTTGCGGCAATACAGCTTACAGTGATGGATTGGCGCAAGGAAGTTGCCCATATTTGGGAATTAGCTGCTATTTGCGCCGACAGTATTAATTTCAATAAAACAAATTTAAAGTTCATAATCAGTATATATAGTTTCAGTTGCATAATGTTTTAAACAGCTAATCATTAGTAACTTTATTTCTATTGACTTCAATCGATATATTATATGCGCACAAAAATTTATGTAATACTTTTTTTTGCTTTCCTCATCTTCTTTGGCTGTGAACAAAAGGACAAACAACCCCATATTTATATTGATAGATTTTATAAAAATGAAGAGGGTTTAAACCATTTAATTGAAGCGTTAAGGAAAGATACTTTTCTTGAAGATAAATGGGGAGACTTAATCGAACGGAATAAATTCAATAATGCAATAAAACAAAAATTATACGACCTATCTATTGACAGCGTTCACTTATTTTCATGTGGACACAAACAAAAGCAGTTCGATTTTATAACAAATTGGGGACAAAAAAACTCAATGCATTTATATTATAATACGCTTGACAGTGTACAAACTGAAAAAGGTTTTTATAAGAAGGATGAATATTTAAATGAGACTTGGGGTTTAGGTAATCATTGGGCTTTATCAATTGTAAAAAAGTATATAGAAACTATGCAATAATTTCATCCTCGAGCATTGTCTCGCCCAAGCGGAAGATGCGTTAAATAAAATCTTACTCAACCACTTTCTCAATATGTGTTAGTTTTCCATCTGTAGTAATGCCTTCAACAATTACGCGAAAGCCTTTGGAGAAATCATTGTTATAAAATTTTATTTTAACCGTATTGCTGTTGGGCGTAGTAAGAATGGTGGGTGCCCAATATAAAGTTGTACGGAAATCTGGTTCTTCATTCTTTTCATCATAAGTATCGTAATCGGGCGAATAAAATTCTTTGGGCGCAGTATAACCAATTACAATTTTATATGGAATGCCTTTGCCTTCTGTTTTAGCCACATCGCCACCTTTGCGCATATAAATAGCCACAGCGCCGTTGGCACCGCCGCCAATGGCACCAATAAACGGTGGGCGAAATACTTTTATATAGGCTACATCGGCCATGCTTATACTTGAAAGCTGGCTTATATCAACCTCCATTTCATTTTCAAAAAATGTGGGTGTGCCGCCACGCCAGCTTACCGAACCATCACCAGCACCTGAAGGCGAAGTAATGGTTAAGCCTGCAACTTTACCCTGCAAATATTGTAATACGCTTGTTGAACTTTTTGCAAACGGATCATCTACCACATCAAACTGGTAACCATCGCCGCTGCTAAAAAGTGGTGAAGTGTATTTTTCATCCATTATCTGCAACGGGCTTTTAGCTTTTGTTTTCACGGTAACATCTGCAAGGGTTGTTCCCTGTTGCAACTTTAATATTCGCAACTCTTGTTCGGCAAGCCTGCGCTTATAATTTTCTGTTGCCGTATCAGCATAAAATGCATTGTTCACTGTATCTGCATTTACTAATTTTGTGGCGGGCGTGCTGTTATTAAAACTTACAACAGAAGAATTTGCAAAGCCTTGTGTGCCCGAAATTCTATAATAGATTTTTGATGTATCGTATAGTATAATGTTGGGATCAGAAAAACTTCCCGATGCATCAACCTGTGTTTGCTGAATATGGTTTGCAGTATCCTGCTGATTTTTTATGATCATTAAAATAAATGCACCACGTTTTAAATCCTGTTCTGTAGCGCCATATACTTTTCCTGAAAGGCTTAAATAATCACTGTCATTCTGATATCTTATTTGCGGGTATTTATTATTCACCACATCATTCCATTGTATGCGCCGCCAGCCGTTTGTAAGCATTACAAGATCCAGTTGTTGCTGCAGTGTATCGCTGTTGTTTGTAAAATAATAATAAGGATGATAAACGTTTCCTTTTAAATCTCCGGTTAATAATAAATGCGAAATAATATCGTCGCTGCTGTCTGTTCCAATGCCTTCATCGGTAACTGCAATAGAAAGATTTGCGCTTACAGAATCATCCGTTTTTATTACCAATACATTTGGTTTACGCTTATCAGTTCCTAATTGTGCAAAGCCAACTTCAGGTTCAAAAGCATAATTTTTATTATTGATGAATGTAACGCGTTCTGCAATTGCCACCCAGTTAGAATCGAACAACGTAATTTGTAAAATGCCTGAAGGAAGGGTGCCAACGGGAATGCCGCCGCCGGTAACTAAACTTTGCGATAAGTTTACCGATGCCGCATATACAAGATGCTGCTGCATGGTTGCAACAATATATAATTTTTGAAGATTCGCCGCAGCATTTTCTGTGCGCTGAATTAAAAAGCTGCGTGAATCTGGCTGCAAAGAAATTTTGAAAGTTGCGCCGGATGTTTTTGCAACAGGCAATTTTGTTTGATAACTATTATTAAGATCATCTTTCCATTTTGCAGTATAAGTTTCGCCGTTTTTTGCGGTTAATAAAAAACTTCCCATACCATCATGCACGGTTTTTATTTCTGCCACCTGCTGGTTTTTACCATTAAACACAGCGCCTTTTATCAAAGCTGGCGAACCATCATAATGCACTGCTTTAAAAGCAATAGCGCTTTCAATATTTTCAATCATGTCGCCGCCTTCAGGCAAAAATTGTATGGCGGTTTTTATTACAGTTGCTGATTGTTTCTTTATAACAGGTTTCAGTTGCGTAATATGTATTGTTTTGCGAAACAAAAAAGATGAATCAAAATTCAACATCCATTTTGTGTATGCTTTTACATACACTATATCATTTTTAAATTCCAGCGGAATATCAAAATTACCGGCGCCGCCAGATTGTAAAACGGGCGCAATGCAATGTTTTATTATTCTTCCTTCAACATTTATAAAATCAACATATACTGTTTTGCTGATTAATGACGGATCTGCGCCAGCCATAATATATGCTTTAAACCAAATGGTTTCGCCGGGCGCATAAGAAGGTTTATCAAACTGTACATAAATTTTTTCCTGCGGAAAATTATCTGCCAAAGTTGCTATTGAATTTTGCACAGAATTTAGCGTTGGCGTTTGCGCTTGTACGTTATTTACAGCGATATAAAAAAGCAGGATAAGGAAACAAAATTTATATGCAGAGAAGTTCATGTGCAATTCTATTTCAAAATATTATTATGTAAATAAGGTTTATTTATCTTAACAGTTCGTCAACAAAAAATATTTCATCTTATTTTGTAATGATATGCATATTCAATGGTATTGTAAAGCTTTTAATAATTTGTCTGCGCTTGAATTGTACAAGATTTTGCAATTGCGAAGCGAGGTTTTTGTAGTTGAACAAAACTGCGTTTTTCTTGATATGGATAATAAAGATGAAGGCAGTTTGCATTTTATGGGTTTTGAAAATGATGCGTTGATTGCATACACAAGATTGGTTCCGCCAAAATATATTTATAAAGAAATGTCCGTTGGCAGAGTGGTTACATCACCAAAACACAGAAGCAAAGGTTTGGGAAAAGAATTAATGCAGCGTTCAATTGATTTATGTAAACAACATTTTGGTGACGGGCCAATTAAAATTGGTGCGCAATACCATCTTGTAAAATTTTATAAAAGCTTCGGCTTTAAAATTATTGGTGAAAAATATGATGAAGATGGAATTGAGCATGTGCACATGATGAAGCCAGGATAGATAACAGATATTATTCAGGCTAACTATTTTTTTGAAACTGATAAAGATTGCTTTCTTTTTAAATCGCTAATTTCTTGGTGAATGAAAAAATCTTCAATGCTTAAATCTTCGCCTAAGGCTGGCCAGTGTAATGCATAGCCATCAACAATTTCAAATTCCTCACGCTGTTGTTGTGTTGCATTTAATAAAATAGGAAAATCTTTGATTGGCAAAAAAGATTGTCTTCCATCTTCTAATTCAACAAATATATAGGTAGAAGTGAGCTAAACTTTGGATGCTTTATATGCAAAAAATTTCATGCGTTTTTTCATTAAAAAATTCTGGATAGTTCACGCATTGTATTTGTTTTAGATAACAATCATCCTTATAAATATACTTATTACCAGCTAATATTCACATCATCAATTCCTGTTGAAGCACGGCTGCCACTGCCTGTTGTGGCACTTAATGTTACAATGCGCATCCATACTTTACTGTTTTGATTATCTAATGCATTTCCAAAATTTACAGTAACCGGCGCGCTTTTAAAAGTTCCATCTGTAGTTAGTGTTGATGGCGATGTTGCAACCGGAATAAATGTTGTGGGATTATCGCCAATTGCATAATCAACCTGCCATGTTGTTGTTCTTCCAACACCATCATCTAACGATTGCAATAAGAAGTTTAATGAAAGATTTGCTTTGCCTGATGTATTATTAATTTCAAAAATAAATGCAGCACCCGGATCATAACCTGTGCTGCCTGTTTCTTTTACACCAAGCGCTCTGTTGAGCGATGCATTTTGGTCTGTTGAAGTGCCTGATGATGATAAACCTGTTGCGCTTGCATAATTTTTAAAACCAGATGAAGTATTGCTCCATGAAGATTGGCTGCCGCTGAATGCGCCGTCAATACCAATGGATGTGGATGAAGAAGATAATTTTACAAGAACACCTTTTGGTAAACCTGTTGATATATTATCAAAATTTATTGTAACCGGCGATGATGTTAATTCAATTCCATCATTATTATTTGAGCCGCCGCTTGTTGATACATCTGCAGTATTACGAATTAAAAATTCTTTAGTGGTACCGAAAGATTTTGCATAACCAATCCAATCGCTTTCATCAGTTGGTAAATTATCATTTGCAAACAATGCTGTTGAAGCAGTAAATAAAAATATATTGCCCGAACCATCAGCCAGTACATTGCTGCCGGAATAAGTTGCGTTGCCGCTTGCCGTTGCGTTTACAATTTTCAATAAAGTATATTCTATGTTGGTAATGTTGGCATTGATTTGAGAAATAGAAAGCTCTTGCGGAATAACTGTTTTTCCTGTTGCAACAGGCATTGGTTTTATTGTTCCGCCGGTTGTTTTAATTTCAAGCGAACCATTATAATTTTGTAATGAATCGCCGGTAACATCAAGCACAATTGAATCACCAATATTATACGTTATCGTTCCTCCAAAATAAACAGAGATGCCTGCGTTTCCATCCTGCAAAATAACAGAGCCGCTTGAAATATTTTTATTTGCTGCATCAGAAATAACAATACCGCCAATTTTATAAGCGCCGATTTTTATATCACTGCCATTATACATGCTGCGAATGTTTGCAATAGAAGTTTGCACCGCAGCGCCGCCATTACAACGCGTGCCGTTAAACTGCACATCGCCTGTATCGCGTATATAAATTTGTTTACTTGTATTGTACACGGAATAAATGCAGTTGATGCTTCCATTTCCATTTGGCACATTTATACCAGCAAAACTTGCAAATCCACTGTTTCGCAACGTAATACTTTTGTTTGCGCAATTCTTTATTAAAAAACTTACCGCATTTTTTGATGCGGAAGTATCAGCATAGATTTTAGCTGTATCTGCCTCGCTAAATTCCATATTGTTTAATTGTATCAGCATGTTTTGATATGAATCATTCAGATCACTTATATCAATAACTTTAGGAACCACCGCATTGTTGATGGTTCCTTTTATAACATAATTATTTTTTACCGGCGAAGCAATTGGATTGATAGCATTGTTTACATCTTTACTGCCACCAATTTCAATTAGTTTATTGTCATCATATAAAATCAATCCATTCAGTTTTATAAACACATTTCTGCCAACCGGGTAAGAAGTGTATAAATTATAATCGTCAATATTTATGGCAATACCTGCAGTTGAATCTTCTATAATTATTTGTTTATAAAAATTGCCCGACGAATCGTTGGCAACAACAACGCCCTGAATAATATCATCTGCGATAATTGTTTCTGAACTGCCTGCAACGTGCATGGCTTTTAATTGCGCAATAGTTTTTGTTGGTGTAAGATTTGGCGGAATATAAGCGGGCGGTTCATCAAATTTTTTATTGCATGATAATAAAGCCAAAAAGCAAAAACAGAAAATTAAAATACCAATAGTTAAGGTTAGAGATTTCATATAGATTTTTTTTAAGCAGGTTAAAAACGTAAAGCAATGCTTGCGAAATAGTTTATTCCATAAGCATAATAATATTTGGGTGGAAATTTATTGATGTCTGAAGTTGAATAATCGTATCGTAATTGTTCATATCCTCCTGAAATAATATCCTGGTTATTCAACATATTATTTATGCCGGCATAGATGGATAAATACAACGGTTTCTTTTTAAAACCTGAACCAATATATGTATGCGGAACCCGCCATGAATAACCTAAGAAAGCATCAACTGTATATTGCGCAGTTAATTGCTGCTGATCAATTACATCATTAAAAGTTTCGCTATTCTTATCTAAATTTTCTACGGCTAAACTTGTTCTGCGCACAGGATTATAATCAAGCCACATCTGGCGAAAATAATTTCCGGTTAAACTGATAAACCAAAACTTTGGTGAGCGGTAACTGATCGTAAAACTATAAGCTTCCTGCGGCGTTGATGGAATTCTGTAATTGTTTGAATAAACAGTTTCAACATTTAAAACGGTTGCTGTATTATCAATTGTTACAACTGCTTTTTGCCGGCTGTTATAATAATACCTGCCAACGGCTGCGGCGCCGTTTATTGTAATGTTACGTGCAATATTTGCTTCAAAACCAAACTCTCCGCCAAAGTATAAACGATCAATATTGCTTAATGCATAGTTTACAAAATCCTGGTAATCGTCGTGATAAAAAGTAAGCACATTAAAGCCATGTTTCATTTGCGTATAATAACCAACCAAATGAATTTTTAATTTTGGCGCATTTAAAATATAACCGGCTTCCAGTGTTTGAATAGTTGAATTGCGCAAACTATCCTGCAACACATCTCTTGTTCGCGGCGATGTGTAAGCATCTTCGAAATAAGGTGCACGTGTAAGCAATGCGCCGCTGATATATAAATAATTTCTGCCGTTAATTTTATATGTTATTCCACCTTTAACTGAGTAATTATAAAAAATATTTGGTGTTGATTTTCCATAAGAATTGTC
>JBDUEO010000117.1:0-8560 GCA_040002335.1 Parafilimonas sp.
ATGATTACACCACTATTTTACCCAATGCAAAACAATCATGGAATTATCTCTATCACAACATTCCGCAGGCATGGAATGTAAGCACCGGCGCAGGAATGAAAATTATGGTGATTGATACGGGCGTTAGTCCTGATCAACCAAATATGAACGGCAATTTTAACCAGGGTTATTCATCCGGCAGAACTATACAAAAAATATTTACGTTGCCGGGCGTTAATAGTGCAGATGATGATTGTGGCCATGGTACAGCTATGAGCAGCACTGCAACAGCGCCACGCTGCACCAATGGAAATTCATGCGGTGTTGCTTATAACAGCAGCCTTTTAATGTGTAAAGCGGTGAATGATGTTATTATTGATAACGGCGCTGAAGTAAAAGGTGTTTCAGATGCATATACGTATGCTGCCGATGATACTTCCATTAAAATAACCAGCATGAGTGTTGGGCGAATTACAAGCTCATCTCAAATTAAAGATGCCATCAATTATGCGTATGGAAAAGGAAAACTTATGTTTTGCGCAGGTGGAACTTCCACTGATTTTACATCGTTTCTTGGTGTAGTTTTTCCGGCAACATTGCCGCAGGTAGAAGCCATTACCGGTGTAAAAAATACCAGTGCTTTAAAAAGTTGCGGCGATTGCCACAAAGGCCCGCAAATTGATTTTGTAATTGTGATGGAAAAAACAAGCGACAAAGGCAGCCCTATTTGCAATTCGGTAAGTGGCAATGTGCCTTCAACGGTTGGCGGCTCATCTGTTGCAACATCTACATCTGCAGGTATTGCCGCATTGGTTTGGAGTGCGCACCCAACTGAAACAAGAGCGCAAATTTTAAACAGGCTTACCACAACCGCAAGCGCTTATCCAACCAAAAACAGAAATTATGGTTATGGAAAATTAAATGCGTATGCAGCAGTAACACAATAACTTTTTATTTTAAATTGATTGCACCCGCATGGAGAATTTTATGATGCAAACAGACCGAATGATCTTAAAAGCAATAACGCCTTCCATCATTCATGACCTGTTCAACACAAAATCCAAAGCAGAAATAGTTGCGTTCTTTGGGGTTGATGAAAAAGGATATGAACACTACAAAGAAATGCATGAGCAAGGCATGGAAACGCATCGCATTTCATTATATGTCTTCCTGCTTATAAATAAAACAACAGGTTTGCCCATTGGTGAATGCGGTTTTCATACTTTAAATAAAACGCATAGAAGGGCTGAAGTATTCTATGTACTTCGCAATGATGCAGATAAACAAAAAGGTATAATGACTGAAGTGCTTTACACTGTTTTAAATTTTGGTTTTAATGAATTGGATTTACACAGAGTTGAAGCTTTGGTTGCCAACGATAATGTTCCATCTGTTAAGCTGCTTAATAAGTATGGATTTATGAAAGAAGGAACGATGCGCGAAGATTACAAAGTAGATGACAAAAATGAAGACTCTGATTGTTATTCGCTGCTTAAATGGGAATGGCAAAAATTGAGTGCATCGGTTGCAATTAATCAATAATTTTTAATAAGCATTTAATTACGCCTATACAACAATTACAGGTTGAATTTGAGTAGTAGTGTTGTGTATTATTTGAGGGATGACAGCCAATATTAGTTTGATATTAACCTTATAATAAACATGCGAATTATTTTAATTTCTATTACTGTTCTTTTATTATTGAATTTGGATGCGACATGCCAAGTCAAAATTATCACGGGAAAAGTAATTGATGAATACTTCGATGCTGTTCCATACGCACAAATTCAAAACTCTGACAGCGTATCTTTAGCAGCAACTGACATTAACGGGCAATTCAGCATATCGGTGCCGATAGAAACAAAGTCGTTATTAATTGTCAGCATTAGCTGTGAGCCAACAACTGTGCATTTGACTGATAGTTGCAACCAGATTGACTTAATAATAATGAGATTTGCATCATATGATTATATTTCTCTTAAAAAGGTTGACAAGCTAAGAATGAAGCGATTTAAGAGGCTTCCGAAACTTCATTTAGCAGCATATAAAAAAGGAATTTTTAAAACCAGTGCAGCTTGTTACACTCAAGATTTTATCTCATTCAATTAAAGTGCTCAATAATAAAAAAACCCTTGCTCCCGCAAAGGTTTTTCCATCATTAAAAAAATAATTAACTGCCAACGGTAAAGCTTACGGCAGTCTTGAGCCGGTGTCCTTAATTTTTAAGATTGATACTATAAGAATGTTGTTTTTCGTAACTTGTGCAAGTGGCAAAAGTTAAGACAAATTACCTTGAATTTGAGATTGATAAATTAACACGCTCTATTGAAAATGTTGCAACAGGCGACAGTTTTCCAACGGATATTTCTTATTTAGTTAAAGCAGATTTAAAACAAATTACAAAGAAAAATAACTGGATTTTCAATTGGAAAAACGAACTTGATTTTCCTGAACGGGAAGTTTATAAATTAACTATCCAGGGCAATCCGACTGTAATTCAAGATTTAGTGAGTTTAGGTATTGATATTGACCATGTTTATATGCACTTAATTGAAAGTGCTCCGTTTAATAAAGGCAAAGCAAAAGTTTATTTAGGAGTGCCTGGAAATTTGGTTGCATATGCTTGCCGTATTTCTTTTCAAAGAGGTTTTGAAGGGTTTGTTTCTTTTCATTCAAAAACAAAACTAATAGATCACTACATAAAAACTTTAGAAGCTTATCATTTTGGCGGACAGCTTATGATAATTGATACACTGCCGGCAAAAGTGTTAATTAAAAAATATTTTAAATTATAAATTATGGGACTTATAAGGGAACCTTTAGACGTTGATTTTTATGTTGACCCAAGGCCTTTAACGAAGGAGGAAAGGAAAAAAATCAGTGAGCATATTCAAGCGTACAAAGAAAAGATGGCTAAGACAAAAAAGCAAAAGACTTCTTCGAAAAAGAAATTTCTTGCAATTTCTAAATAAACATGCAAACCGGATCATGCTAATGCAAGTACTCACCATCAACCCCACAAAAAAACCCTTGCTCCCGCAAAGGTTTTTCTTCATCAAAACAAAAAATAATTAACTGCCAACGGTAAAAGTAACCGCAGAGCTAAAACCGCTTTTACCCGCAGTGTTTTGAGCCAGCACCTGCACCGTAATTTTAGTGCCCGCAGCAATTACATTATGCAGTACTTCCCGCGTGGTACCATCCGGAATTACAATAGCGGCACCGCTTAATGCAATGTGTGTTTCCGCAATAGTAGCATTGGCAGCATCGCCGGTAAAAATTACCCAGCAATAACTATCAGCACCCTGAATGGCAGGTATTATCAGGTGCAGCGCCGCAGCATTACCTGTAACAGCCGGCGCATTCGGCGTACCCGGCACTACGGCACGGGTGTGCTTGTTGCTGGTAGCCGTAAAACCAGCCGCTTCAATGATGGAAGAATTACCGTTGGCGATGCTGTTTACATAAGCCGCTTCTGTGTGCAGCAAATCATCCACTGCTTTATCGGCGGTTTCGAAATCGGTTTTAGCCGCAGCGCCGTTCATGCGGTTGGCATAAGCAAGCTCCAGCCTGGTAGCTGCCGTATTAAGCGCAGCAGGTGCAACCGTTGGCGATGGAAATGTGCCCGGAAGCATTGGCAATTTTTTCTGAAACACCGTGTGCAAGTGAGGCCATTTCTAATGGCGGCATGTGAATCCAGTTCATGAGAACTACAATTGGTTTAGCCATGTTGATTGAGTTTTTGAGTGAATTAATGAGATAAAGTTAAGAAAATTAACAAATCCAAAAAAATATTTTGAGAATGCAATGTTGAAGGTTGAGATAGCAATGTTATGGGCTGATATTGCAATATTGGCTCCTGATATAGCAATATTGTAACCCGATATTGTAATGTTGAAGGCTGATATATAAATATTAACTCCTGATATTGCAATATTGAAAGCCAATATAGGAATATTGAAAGCTGATATAGCAATGTTGAGCTACGATATAGCAATATTGGGTTTTGAGTTGGGTAAATATGGTTTTCGGATGATGGATTTGGGTGAGAGAGTTGTGTATATTTGAAGGCAGTTACTATATTCCGACAGCTGATAATTTAAACAGTATGAAAAAATCACAATCAATTTTAGTACTCTTAACTGGACTTTTATTTTTCGGTTTCACATTTAAAGACAAAGATGAAATCAAAGATTACTTGAACGTTCCTGGTCCTTTGACGTTTGACAACACTAATTATAATCTTGCATGGAGTTCGCATTCTGCTGACAATTATTATATACAAGAATACATTCCTCAAGGTGACAATCTTGACAGCTTTAATAAAATGGTTTTGATTAATGTGATTATTTCTGATTCAATAAAACTGAATGAAGTTGTCGCAGCAAAAATTTCTGAATTAACTGAAATGCAAAAGAAAAATCCAGTTATTCAATTTAAAGCATATGACAACAAAAAAACTGGAGAACATATAATTGATTTTTTGTTAAGCGAGAACGAAGCGGAGGGGAATCATTTAAAGCTTGTAGAAAGAAATGTATATCGTTATAAAGAAATTACAGATAAATCAGGTAAAAAAGGGATTTTATTATTTGGTACAAGTACTCGAAATTATGGACATGATATTTATGGCTTTTTTGCTGACTTAAAAGAACATCGGTCAGACATTATTATGAAAGTTGGTGACTTTGCTATTCCAGAAATTACGATTACAAAATGAAATATAGCAGCCAACAAGTGCATTTTTAAAAGCATGGCTTGACCAGCAGCACTTGTACAGGAGTAATTTTAATCATCTTGTTTCCGCCGCCGTTGGTGTTCTTCTTCACCAATTGCAATAGTTTGAAATTATTTGTTTATGAAAAATACTGATAAAGATTAAAAGCAATTAAAGTGAAAACAATAAGGTTTGCAGCATTTCTTATTTATCGAAAAGCAAGAAATGACATGCAATATTTTAGCACTTTATGCGCAGTAACATTTCTAATATACTTACACTTATTCCTTGTTCTTGACTTAACTAACATTGATGCCATTATTACACCAAATAATGTTGCTGACAAATGGAAATATTATATCCCAACTTTAATATTAGGAATACCAATTTTTTTCTTTTTGAATTTTACAATTAAAGAAAATGATTTAAAAGAATTAGGCTATTCAGTACAAAAGATTAGAAGAGGAAATATTATTATTATAATTGACTTTATAACAGTTTTCGTTTATTAATCATTATTTCTACATTGAAAAAAGGATAGTGTGATGAACCCACCATCGGCTTAAAACTTCCTTTCAGCCGACTCGTTCTTCACCAACGGCAATAATTTGAAATTATTTGTTGTAAAGAATACTAACAGAAACTAAAATTTTAAATTAAATTACCAGTTAAACATTACTATGACACGGTTTATTATATGCTTTATTTTAACCTGCTTAGCTACCAGTATTCACGCACAAAGCACACAGAAAGAAAAAGTAGTAGAAGCTTATTATTCAGGGTTTGAAAACCACAACTGGAATGCAGTAGCAAGCCAGTTTGCTGATGGCTTTACATTCACCAGTCCTAATGGCGATGACCATATACCTGTTGAAAAATTTAAAGAGAAATGTTGGGACACTAATAAATTTTTTAAAAAGGTAAACTATATTAAAATGAGTGAAAGCGGCAATAACCTGTTTCTGCTGGTTGAGATAATTACTACAGATAACAAGATCATCCGCAACGTGGATGTTTATAGTTTTAGCAGTACAGGAAAGATCAAATCCATTGAAACATTTTTTGGCGCCGGTTCAAAATATCCTGGCAATGAAGAATAAAAAAGCTAAACAAAAATCAATGCAAGTAGAAATCCTATTTTCTTTATAAATTAAAAAATGAAACAGCGTATTTATATTGATACTTCTATAGTTGGTGGCTACTTTGACGAGGAATTTAAAGAAGATACAATTAAACTATTTGCACGATTTGAAAATAGTGAGATATTATTCGTAGTGTCTGAATTGCTTGATTTAGAACTACTGAATGCTCCTGAACATGTGAGAGAACTTTTATTAAATTATTCAGCAGATAAGTTTCAAAGAATTGAATTAACACAAGAGGCAATTTTTCTTGCTGACACTTACATAAAAGAAAAAGTTGTTGGCAAAACAAGCATAACTGATTGCAGGCATATTGCTTTAGCAACAATTAATAAAGTGGATGTTTTAGTAAGTTGGAATTTTAAGCATATTGTAAACCTTGATAAAATTAAAGGCTATAATTCTGTAAATTTACGTTTGGGTTATACGATGATTGAAATTAGAAGTCCAAAAGACCTTATAAATTATGGAAACGATTAGTAAAAAAAAAACTTTCGACGCTGTAAAGATGATGCGTGAAATAAGGGACAAAATAAGCATTGAAACTCAAAACATGAGCTTTGAAGAATTGAAAGCTTATATCAATAAGAAATTGTCTGAAAGCAAAACTAAATCGGTTGGAAAAACTTCAAATTAAGAAACGCTTCTGCCAAAAAAGTTTCTCTTATTAAGTATAAGTCTGAGAATAATGTACAATACTTGCCCTGCATCAGAATAAAAAAAACCTAACAAATTTTCAAATGTTAGGTTCTTACTATAATTAATAAATACAGTAATTATTGCTGTGGTTTTTGGTTAAAATCAGGCTTTGGTATTAATGCTTTACGGCTTAATTTAAATTTGCCGGTGCGGGCATCTAAACCAATCAGTTTTACTTTTACAATATCGCCTTCGTTTAATATACCTTCCATTGTATCCAAACGTTTCCAGCTTACTTCGCTTATATGCAAAAGGCCTTCTTTCTTTGGTAAAAATTCAACAAAAGCGCCATAAGGCTGAATGCTTTTTACTTTAGCTTCATATACTTCGCCTACCTGCGGAACGGCTACAATTCCCATCACCCAACGCAATGCTTTTTCAACGCTTTCTTTATTGGTACTAAATATTTTTACTTCACCAAAATTGCCAACTTCTTCTATGTTAATAGTAGTGCCGGTTTCTTTCTGAATTTCCTGTATTACTTTACCACCGGGCCCTATAACCGCACCAATAAATTCTTTCTCAATTGTAATTTTTTCCATTCTTGGCGCATGAGATTTTACTTCTTCTCTTGCCGCCGGCATTGCTTCGTACATAGCTTCAAGAATGTGCAGCCTGCCTTTGCGTGCCTGCTCTAAAGCTTCGCGCATTACTTCCATGCTTAGTCCATCAACTTTAATATCCATCTGCACACCGCAAATTCCATCGCGGGTTCCGGTAACTTTAAAATCCATATCGCCAAGGTGGTCTTCATCACCCAAAATATCTGTAAGAATTGCATATTTGTTGTCGCTTGCTCTTGTAATCAATCCCATTGCCACGCCACTTACATGTTTTGGAAAAGGAACGCCTGCATCCATTAGCGCAAGCGAACCTGCACAAACGGTAGCCATTGAAGATGAGCCATTGCTTTCTAAAATATCGCTTACAATACGCACGGTGTAAGGATAATCGTTGCCGGGCATCATTTGTTTTAAGCTGCGCATAGCAAGGTTACCATGGCCAACTTCTCTTCTGCCGGGGCCACGCATTGGCTTTACTTCGCCGGTTGAAAACGGAGGAAAATTATAATGTAAAATAAAATTGCTGTATTCGCTGGCAGCGGCACTTTCTACCAATAATTCGTCTAATGAAGTACCTAAAGTAACGGTGGTTAAAGATTGTGTTTCGCCTCTTGTAAATAATGCAGAGCCGTGTGGAGAAGGCAAAATATCTGTTTCCATATTTAATGGGCGAACTTCATCCAACTTTCTGCCGTCTAATCTTTTCCTGTCATCAAGCATCATTCCCCGCACTACTTCCCACTGCAGGTCTTCGTAATATTTTTTTGCAAGTTTGATATGCTCATCAGATGTATCTTCAGGCAAGCTTACTAACAGTTCGTCTTTTATAAGTTTAAAAGCTTCGCTTCTTTCGCTTTTTGCTGTGCCGCCAGATGCAACCTGGTATAAACGGTCTTTTGCAAAAGCGCTTACTTTTGATTCCAGCTCTTCATTATGCTCGCCTTTGGCATAATCTCTTTTTTCGGTTGATCCAACTTTATCGCGCAGTTGTTGCTGTGCTTTTATTTGAATGCGAATGGCATCGTGTGCAAGTTGTAAAGCATTCACCAAATCTTCTTCGCTGCATTCTTTGCTTTCGCCTTCCACCATCATTAAATTCTTTTCTGTGGCGGCAATCATAAAATCCATATCGGCTTGTGCAAGCTGCGAACGTTTTGGATTGATGATCATTTCACCTTCAACTCTTGCTACACGCACTTCAGAAATAATTTCTTTAATAGGAATATCTGAAACAGCAAGCGCAGCACTTGCGGCTAAACAGGCAAGCGAATCAGGCATTACTTCCGGATCTGAAGAAACCAATGTAACAAGCACCTGAACGTCGCATAAATAGTCTTCAGGAAATAGAGGGCGTAAAGCGCGGTCAATTAAACGGCTTATCAAGATTTCATAATCGTTTAATCTGCCTTCACGTTTAAAAAATGAACCGGGAATTCTTCCGGCAGATGCAAATTTTTCGT